>NZ_JBSVWQ010000027.1:0-50122 GCF_054071215.1 Pseudomonas sp. SDO5522_S412
GCTTTTAACACTCAGGTCGGCTTTCAGGCCGCCGTGCTCTTGCTTTTGATCTTGATCTGACTGCCCCAATAAGCCCGAGGCCGAACGCAGGTATTGCGCAGCGGGTAAACCGGCAGGACGCCGGTTTAGCCGCGCCGGGCCATGGATGGCCCGTCGCGGCGGCCCGCTTCGCGGTGCCGGAGTGAGGGAACGCCGAGCCCTAGCGAGGCGCCGACAGGCGGGGCAGAGCCCTAATGAGATGGTCAGCCCGGCACGGGCCCCCGGTAAATCTAGACTTACCGGAGGGCCCACTTCCCGCTCAATAAAACCGACCATTACTCTCTTCCCCCCGGGCAAAAAAAACGCCAGACCAGCCTCCCGTGAAAGAGCGCATGATCCAGCGTAAAAATGAACCTCGGCTGCTTCAGCCAGGCCCCATGTTCAACCCCTTCAGACCGGAATCACCACAAAGCTTTCCGGTTTGCAGGTCAACGCCACATTCGTACCCGGCGGCAGTGCGTGGCTGCCGGGAGTCGGCAGTTGCTGGCATTTGAGATCAAGCGTGCCACCGGCCACCTCCACGCGGTAGATCACCCGATTACCGATAAACGAAGTGTCCTTGACCTTCCCGGCAAACGCACCGTCGGCCAGTGCGGCGCCCAGAGCCGGCTCAAGGCCGATGGTTTCAGGCCGGATCGACACATTCACCGGCCCTGCACCCACGCCGCTTTTAGCCGTATGGGCATAACGCCCAAACGGCAACTCGACCACGCCACCCAGCCCATACGTGCCGTTGACGATATTGGTATCGCCGAAAAACCTGGCGGCAAACAACGTGCGCGGCGACCAATACATCTCCTGCGGCCCGCCGATCTGCTCGATGCCACCCTTGTTCAGCAATACCACACGGTCCGACAAGATCATCGCTTCGTCCTGGTCGTGAGTCACATACACAAACGTGGTGGAAGTCTCTTCGTGGATGCGCTTGATCTCGTTAAGCATGTGATGGCGAATCTTCAGGTCCAGGGCCGCCAGCGGCTCGTCCAGCAGCAACACCGCCGGGCGATTCACCAGCGCGCGGGCCAGGGCCACACGTTGCGCCTGCCCGCCACTGAGCTCGGAGATCCAGCGGCTCTTGAAGCTTTCCAGTTGCACCAGTTCCAGCGCCTTGTTCACTTCACGCTTGATCTCATCCTTGGGCTTCTTCTTCAAACGCAACCCGAAGGCCACGTTGTCGAACACGTCCAGGTGCGGGAACAGCGCGTACTTCTGGAACACCATATTCACCGGGCGGTGTTCAGGCGCCAGGGCGGTGGAGTCCTTGCCGTCGATCACCACTTTGCCGGTGGTGGGCTCTTCGAAGCCGGCAATGATCCGCATCAGGGTGGTCTTGCCGCAGCCACTGGGGCCGAGCAGGGTCAGGATCTCGTTGCGTTTTACCGTGAGGTCGACTTTGCCCAGGGCAGTGAGGTTGCCGTAGCTCTTGGAAATCCCGGTCAGTTCAATACTGTTGGTCATGGTGATTACTCTGCAGTTTCAGCACGTTCAAGTTCGAGGCGGCGACGACGCAAGGTCATGACCAGGCCGGCAATGGCGATGATGGCGATGGTCACCACCAGCATGAATACCGAGGCGGCATTGATGGTGGGGCTGACGGCGCGGCGCATCATCGAAAGAATCATGAGGGGCAGCGTGGTGTCGCTGCCGGTGACGAACACGGTGATCAGGAATTCATCCATCGACAGCGCCACCGCGAGGATCGCGGCGCCGGCAATGGTTGGCCCGATGATCGGCAGCGTCACCAGCCAGAACGCTTTGAGGGGCGAGGCGCCGAGGTCACGCGCGGCCTCCTCGAACGACAGGTCGAAATACTCCAGCCGTGAGCGCACCGACTCCACGAAGAACGGAAAGGTGAACAGGGTGTGGCCGATGATCACCGTCAGCAGCGAGCGGGGCAGGCCGACCAGTGAGAAGAAAATCACCAGTGCAATCCCCAAAAATAAACCGGGCAAGGCGATGGGGGCGAAGTTCATGAACGCGAACACCGCTTTCACCCGGCCTTTCATGCGCATCAGCGCCAGGGCCGAGAACGTGCCCAGCAGCGTGGTGAGAATCGCCGAACCGGCGGCGACGATCGCACTGTTGGTCAGGGCTGTCATGAAGTCCGAACTGCTGAACAGCGCCTCGTACCAGCGCGTGGAAAAACCCTCGAACGGGAACGACAGCGAGGCGGACGAGTGAAAGCTGAACAGCGCGATAATCGCGATGGGCGCGTAGAGGAACAACATGTAGACGTAAGTGAATAACCGGATCATGGCGAGTTACCTTTTTTATGAGCGGCAGTCAGTCGTGGTAACGCTTGCCGGGTGCCAGGTTGGCTGCGCGCAACACCCCCAGCAGCAACGCGTACACCAGCATGAACACGATCAACAGCAGATAAGCCATCGCCGCACCGAGTGGCCAGTTACCTACCGAGCGGAACTGGTTGGCGATCACCAGCCCGGTGGTCATCGCATCCCGGCCGCCCAGCAGTTGCGGGGTGACGTAGTCGCTGGCGGCCAGCACGAAGGTGAACATGAAGGAGCTGACGATGCTCTTGTGGGCCATCGGCATGATCACCCGCCACAGAATGGTGACACCGCCGGCGCCCAGGTCCGCAGCGGCCTCCAGGTAGTCCTTCTTGATGTCCCGCAGGCCCGACACCAGCAGCAACAGAGTGAAAGGCAGCATGATGTGCACCAGGGTCAGCACCACGGCGAACTTGCTGAACACCAGCCACTCCAGCGGCTGGTCGATCAGGCCGAAGTGCAGCAGGGTGGAGTTGATCACGCCGTTGGTGCCCAGGATCGAGCGCCATGCGTAGACCCGTACCAGGTAACTGGAAAACCACGACACCAACGCCAGGTACAACACGGCGTTGGAGTGTGTGCGGTACACGATGTAATAGGCCACCGGCGCACTGATCACGGTGGAGAGCAGGGCGGTCCAGAAGCCGTTTTGCAGGGCGATCCACAGCGAGTCATAAAACCCGCTGGCGCTCAGGGCCTTGGCATAGTTGGTCAGGGTGGCGGCGGGCTCCATGCTGAAGGTCTTGGCGGTCCAGAAACTGGCAATCAGCAACAGTGCCGACGGAACCAGAAAGAACACCACCAGAAACAGCAACGGCGGCGACGCCAGCCAATACCCGCTGAGGGTTCTCTTATCCATCTTCACGTGTTTACCGACCCTTGAATCGCCGTCGTCCAGGGGCATGGACTCGGTGTTGTTGACTACGGTCATGATGAGGTTGCCTTTGCGTTTTTATTCGAGAGTCAGGGCGCGTTGACCCGTGGGGCGCGTGTTGATGAACACCCACCCCACGGTTGCCAGCGCCGGCGTGCCAAGCGCTCTAGAACGAGCCTTTGAAGTTCGCCCACTGATCGATCCATTCCGCATAGGTCACATACTTTTCGGAGCTCAGGGGCGGTTGGCCATAGAGTTTGGATTTCTCGAAGAAGCTGTCGAGGTTCGCGTAGTCAAAGGTGTTTCTCAGGTCCTCCGGCAGCAGCGGCACGGCCTTGGGGTTGACCACGCCGGAGAACATCGTGGTTGCCATCTTGGCCTGGGTATCGGGCTCCAGGGTCTTGTTGATGAACTCCAGGGCCAGGGGAATATCCTTGGCGGTTTTCGGGATGAACAACGCATCGCACCACAGCGCTGCGCCTTCGCTGGGCACCGACAGGGCAGTGGTCACGCCACGCTTGATGGTTTCGCTCGGGGTGTTGGCGGAGGCCGAGAACACCGCGTCCACTTCACCCGATACCAGCAGCGATACCGCGTCACCCGACGAAGCCGCGAACACGCGGCATTGATCACGGTACGGCTTGAGTTTTTCAAAGGCGTCGTTGAACTCGGCGCGGGTCAGGTTGGGGTACTTGTCGCCGTAGCCGGCGATGGTCGCGATCAGCGACCAGTTCGAGGTGCCGTCATCGACAAAGGTCAACTTGCCCTTGAGCTTGGGGTCCAGCAGGTCGGTGTATTGGGTGGGCTTTTTGACGTTCTTGGGGTTGTAGATGATGGTGTTCATCCCCCACAGCAACGGGATGCCCCATTGCTTGCCGTCCCAGTACCAACGGCTGCCCTTGTAGAACAGCGCGAGGGTATTGTCGGCGGAATAGTTGGGGATCTTCGTGGTGTCGATGGCCTTGAGCAGGCCCATTTCCTGATAGATCTTTTCGTAGCCCAGGGCGTACATGGTCAGGTCGAGCTGCACTGGATCGGAGCCGGCCAGCCGGGCGGTGATGTCGTCCTGGTTGCTGGCATAACTGGAGCGCACGGTAACGTTGCGTTGCTTGCGCCAGTCGGCGAGTTCGGCGTCGCCGGTTTCGCCTTCCCAGCCGAGGATTTCCAGGTGCCCGGTGGTGGCGGCAAATGCGCTGGGCACGAACGAGCCGAGGTACAAGCCTGCGGCAGAGGCGGCAGCGCCCAGCAGGAACGAGCGTCGTTTCAAGCTGAGGGAATTGAAGTCAATGCCGGTCAAACCATAACCCGTCTCTATTTCTTTTTTCATTTCGAGTTCCTGCCTGGGTGGTGGGTGCAAATGTTGAGCGACTTGCAAGGCATGGGCCTGGTGTCGATGCCAGGTGCGTCCTTTTGTATGCAGTCAGTTGGATCGGCAGTGTTATGGCCAGCATTGATTCCATGCTGCTGGGGAGGGTGGTAAGGCCTCCACTGTTCCGATTGACTCTTCCTTGGCGGGGCGACGCACGCTTATTCCGGGCTGCAGGGTGTTGCGGGCCTGAAGCGGTGCGCCCAGCGCTTGATAGGCTCGGCTTGTTGTTTTCATGGGTTGAGTATTGAGCGGGGAGGCGGGGGGCTCAATTTCGCAGGGGGGTTAAAAGCGACGCACTCTGACGCATTGGAGTGACCTAAGCGGCGCAAGTGGGGGCCCAGGGGTTTCTGGGGGGGGATCCGTAGCAAGAGCACGGCGGCCTGAAAGCCGACCTGCAGGTTAGAAACCAGAGCAGAAGCAGAGCGGCTTTTCTGTAGGCGCTGGCTTGCCTGCGATGCAGACAACTCGGTACATCAGACACACCTGGGCGATGCCATCGCTGGCAAGTCAGCTCCCACATTTGACCGTGCCCGCTTTAGCTTTTGATTTGGCTTCTAACACTCAAGCCGGCCTGCAGGCCACTGTGCTGTAGTGAGCCCCAATATCTGCGTCAATCTGCGTCTCTTTTACCCAAGGTGCGAAATTGAGTCCACCCCGCACCAAGCGAATACTCCAAGCCTGATCCCGGCCCAGACGCCGCGCATTCGCTGGAGTATCGAGTGAAATTCACAGGTGGCCAAATCATCGCCAAGGCACTCAAGGCCAACAGTGTCGACTACGTAGCCGGGCCCCCAGGCGATGGCGCCCGGGCCCTGGTGGAAGCGCTGCTGACCCCGGGCACCGACATCCCCTTCATCCACGTCATCCAGGCCCACAGCGCCGTGCACCTCGCCGACGGCTACTACCGTGCGTGCGGTCGCCCCATGGCAGTCGTACTCACGGGCCCCCTGGGCATCCCCTCAGCCCTGGGAGCCCTGGCCACCGCGCACCAGGACGCCTGCGCGCTGCTGGTCATCAGCAACGCCCAGCCCGAAACGATAGCCGCCAACGTCATGAAAGATCACGCGACGGTTTCGACACTACAACAGCTACCCCAAGCCCTGCGCCAAGCCTTCGACACCATGCTGAGCGCCCATCCCGGCCCCGTCAGCCTGTCCATTGACGACGCCCTCCAAGGCGCCTCCACCAACGCCAGCCTGCCACCCGCTACCCTGCGTGCAGAACCCCAACCCACCCCGCGAAAAATCAGCGTACTGCGCGAAGGCCGCGCCTCACCCTCCGTGCTGGAAAACGACGCCATCCTCGTCTTCGGTAGCGGCCCCACCCAGCCCATGGCCCGCAAGATGTTCCCGGTGCATTACCCCGGCAGGCACTTGTGCGCCGGCAACCCCGCCACCCTCGGCTGGGCCGTCCCGGCGGCGATCGGCGCCAAGCTCGCCATGCCCGCCCGCCAGGTGGTCTGTGCCGTGGGCAGCCGGGATTTCCTGCAGTCGATGCAAGAGATGGCCGTGTGCGTGATGCACAGCATTCCGGTGGTATTCCTGGTCTTCAACAGCAGCGGTGACGAAGCCCTGGGCGACGTACAGACGTCGCCCATCGAGCAACACCGGGCCGGTGAATTCAACCTGCCGGATGGCAAACCCTATGCCCCGGACTTCGCCGGCATCGCCCGAAACTTCGGCCTTGAAGCCTGGCGCGTGGAACACGCGTCACAACTCAACGCGACCCTCGTCAAAGCCCTCAACAGCAAGGGCCCGTCGCTGGTTGAAATGATGACGGCACGCCAGCCCCTGCAGGTCCCTCAGTCCTGACCGCCCCAGACAATGGTGGCGTTGTCGCCGGTCATGTATTCACGTACGTCCAGCGGGATCGACTGGTCGCTGGGCAACAGCACCGTTGCATTGCGCAAGTGGTGCTTGCGGATCTTGCCCTTGTCCACCAGTCCCAGCGCCATGCGCGTGGAGAAGGGTTGGCGGAACGAGGACGACGCCACACCCGTCACCAACCCATAGAGAAAACGGATCGGCCGACGATGCTGCGGCGTCAGGATCGAGAACGTCATTTCGTTACGTTGCTTGCCTTCGAAATCCACCATGAACAGGCGATCGCCCAGCAGCAGGCAGAACCCGTGGTAGGTGAATGAATACCCGATCTTGCCGCTGCCATCGCGCAGCGGAAAGCGCTCGACGGTGACGTACTGCACCATCGAGTCGGCGCGGTACAGGCAGGTGACCGAACGCAGGATCCGGCCCTTGTAGATCGATGAATTGTGGTAGCGGTAATACACCCCCAGATAGTCTTCGAGCACGTCAGCCGACTGCTTGGCCAGCGGCAGGAAATGATTGAACTGCTCCGAAGCCCGCAAGCCGGTCGGCAGTTCGTTTTCATAGCCTTCATAGAACTTCTTGAACTCGGCGGGCGGGCGGAAGAGGTCTTCGGCTTCCATCATGAAATAGCGGCCGATCTTTTGCAGAATCTTCTGCGACGGCACGTGCTGGCCCACCAGGTACTTGTTGAACTGCTGGCGGTTCACATCAACTTTGCGGCACATGTCGGCCACCGACCGGCAGGACTCCACCAGCGTGCTCAGGTTCTTTTGCACATTGGCCTGCAAGTCGCTGCGCGCCTGCTGTCGCTCGGGGTGGGAGGTGGCGGCGGCTAATGACAGGGGCGATGAGTCCGGGCGGCTGGGCATTATTATCTCGATGTACTTGGCTGGGTTAAGGCGCCAGTTATTAAAGTTATAGCGCGGTTATCGAATAACCTTGGGCATAACCGTAATAACCGTTTAAGCGTTTGAAACTTCCGATCATTACCAAAGCATCTTTCATGCCGTTTGTTTAAGTTCAAACATGAAGTTTGAGCATAACTGAATGCGTCAGATTGTAAGCGCTTTTACTGAAGGTTCGGCGCCAGTGCGTTGTGGTTTTCACGGGTCAATCGTGACGGTGGCGGTCCGCCCAGTAACACATTCGATAGCGACGGGTAACACCCCGTGCTGCGCAGGAGTGCTTCAGTCCGCGTCAGGTATCGCCAAGGGTGCGAAATGGTGGAAACACCGGTCACCCCTGATACTCGGGCCAATGCTTTTTGCGGAGGATTGGGCGATGGCAAGGTTGACCGGCGACATTCCCGGAAAGAGGCGACTCAAGGTCGGCATGGTCGGCGGCGGGCAGGGCGCTTACTTCGCCAGTTACCACCGCGCCGCGATGCGCCTGTGTAATCGCTTCGATATCGTCGCCGGCGCATTCTCTGCCGACGCAGATAAATGCCGCGAGGCGGGCGCAGCGCTCACTATTGAACCCGAACGTATCTACTTGTCGTTCGAGGACATGGCGGCCGCCGAGTCTCGCCGCCCCGACCCGATCGAGGCGGTGGTTATCGTGACGCCCAACCACTTGCACTTCGAACCGTGCCGGTTGTTCCTGGAGGCGGGCATCCCGGTGATCTGCGACAAGCCCCTGGTCAACCACCCTGACGAAGCCCGTGAGTTGGCGAGCCTTGCCGAGCGCCATGGGACATTTTTTGCGCTGACCTACACCTACCAGGGCTACCCGATGGTCAGGGACGCCCGCAGTCGCATCCAGGCCGGCGAGCTGGGTGAGCTGCGCTTCCTGTACGTCGAATACCTGCTGGAGTGGCTAGCCCCCGGCGTGTCCGGCTTGAGCAATAGCCTGGCGTGGCGCGGTGACCCGCAAAAGGCCGGCCCCACCGGCGCGCTGGGAGACGTCGGCACCCACGCCTTCAACCTGTTGGAGTTTCTGTCCGGGCAGCGCTGCACCCAGCTCAACGCCAAGTTGACCAGCGTGGTGCCGGGTTGGGGCCTGGACGATACCTGCGTGGTGCAACTGGAATTCGACGGCGGCGTGGATGGATTGTTGTGGGCCAGTTTCGCCGCGCCCGGGCATCGCAACGGCTTGCGCTTCAAGGTCGTCGGCAGCCTGGCTTCGCTCGAATGGTGCCAGGAGTCACCGGAAACCCTGTTGTTCACGCCCACTGACGGTGCAGACCGCATCTATCGGCGAGGCCAGTCCGACAACAGGCCGCAGACGCTGACATTCACCAGCTTGCCGGCGGGCAATACCGAAGGTTATCTGGAAGCGCTGGCCGTGCTGTACGCCGACTTCGCCGAGGCCCTGGACGCCGGGGCGCAATGGCGCACAGCGACCAGCGTCCCGTTGCCGGATATTCACGAAGGCGTGCGCGGGGTGTTGTTGTCCCAGGCCAGCCTCGAATCCCACCAGCAGCGGGCCTGGGTGCCTTTCCCGCGGTAATTGATTTCATGCGTGGCACCGCTGCGCATCCAACGACTCACCCAAACGCTGTTGAGGAAAAACAATGTCAAGCGAACTGCATCGCGCCGCGTATTCGGTACTGCTTCCCGCATTCGGGGATTTGCACCTGGACGACAATGTGCGCCGTTACCTGAGCCGTGGTGGTGTATCCCTGTTGCTCGGGGAAACCCGGGATGAATACGTGGGCCGAGGCATGAGCCCGGCGCGCAAGGCGGCCGAGTCCAAAGCCGATTTCAACAGTATCGTCAAGGAAGCCACGGCGCTGGCGGGCTCTGCGGTGCTGATCGCGGTAGACCAGGAACTCGGCGGAATCGAACGCCTGCACCAACTGGTCCCGGCGGTCGCCACCCGGGCGCAGCTCCAGGACCTCGGCGCCGAGGACCTCGAGCAACGTTGCTTCGAGATGGCCGCCGCGGCCCGCGGGCTGGGTGTGAATCTGTTCCTGGCGCCCATCGTGGACGTGGTCACCGGCGTCAATCCATGGCTGCACAACCGGCACCTGGGCGCGGATCCAGTGGAAGTCAGCCGAGTGTCCTGCGCGTTTATCCGCGGGGTGCAGCGCGCGGGTGTGATCGCCACTGCCAAGCACTTTCCCGGGCACTACGTCACCGAGCACGATCCGGCCATTGCCGAAGCCACCGTGCCGGGGCCGCTGGAATTGCTGCATGACAATCTTGAAGTGTTCAAGCAGGTCATCGCCACCGGCGTAAAAGCCGTCATGCCTGGCCCGGCGGTGTTTCCTGCGATTGATGCGCAGCAGTCGGCGTCCACCTCGTCGAAGGTCATCGGCGTACTGCGTGACACCCTGGGCTTCGAAGGCCTGATCATTTCCGATGACCTGGACGCCGTGTCGATCCTGCGCGGCAACACTATCCCCGATACCGCCGTAGCCTCCCTGGTGGCCGGTGCGCACCTGTTGCTGGTGTCCAGCGAGTCAGGCCTGGACAGCATCGCCGAGGCGATTGTCGCCGCCGTCCACGAAGGCACCCTGGACCGCCAGGTTCTGTTGGACGCCGCTGCCAAGGTTCGTCAACTGGCAATCGCCACCCAGGAAACCAGCCATGAGCGCGAATGACCGCAAGGCCTACGGCGTACTGTTCCCGGTATTGCTGGACGTGCAGATGACGGATGACGTGCGTCGGTTCCTCGGCAATGGCGGGCGCAGCCTGTTGTTTGGCGAGACCGGAGAGGAATACGTCAGCGGAAAAATGAGCGCCAGCCGCCTGCAAACCGAAACCCTGGACATCTGGCAGCGTTTTACCGGCACGGCCACCGAACTGGGTGGGCCGCTGCTGCTGGCAGCCGATGCCGACATCTCCGCCGTGCACCGCTTGCAAGGGGTGACCCCGGCGCTGCCGGAGCCCGATGTGGCCCGGGCGATGGATTGTGCGGCGCTGGAACAGGCGTGCTTCAAGGTCGCCACCGCCGCGCGGGCGACCGGGGTCAACCTGCTGCTGTCGCCGACGGCGGATGTGGTCGGCGGCCGTAATGTGTGGCTGGCGGGGCGCACGCTGTCGGGCGATGTCCACCAGACGGCGGCGATGGTCGGTGCGTATGTGCGCGGCGTGCGGCGGGCCGGGATGGCCAGCACCCTGAAGCACTTCCCCGGGCACCCGGTGCTGTTTCAGCAGCCGTCGACTGAAACGGCGGTGGTCAGCGAGTCCATGCAGCAACTGCGGGCCTTCTGGCCCGGGTTTCAGGCCGGGATCGACGCTGGCGCCGATGCGGTGATGATGGGCCCGGCGATATTCGCCGCATGCACACCGCCCACGGCAGCCTCGGTGTCGCCTGAATTGATCGGCGTGTTGCGCCAGGAGTTGGGCTTCAAGGGGCTGGTCATGACCATCGACCTCGATCACCGCTCAATCATCGGCCAGATGTCCCTCGGCGAGGTCGCAGTGGCCGCGCTGAATGCCGGGGCCGACTTATTATTGATTTCCGCAAAGGCTATGCCCCACGTGCCGCAGATCGCTCGGGCGATTGTCGCCGCCGTCGCCGAGGGCCTCTTGCCCCAAGCGCGGCTGGACGCCGCGGCGTTGGCCGTTGGTGCCTTGGCTGATCGCTGTTCAACCGTAGGAGCGCCATATGGCAACCCAAAATAACGTCCTCGCCCTGCATTCCACCGTTGCGAAACACTCGACCCTGGCGATGGATATCGACATCGCCCGGACGCTGGGTTTTGACGCGCTGGAGATCAACAGCGGCAAGCTGGAGGCGTATCTGCAGGCCGGCTATACCGAGTCAGAGCTTCAAGCACTGCTCAACGACGTGCCTGTCACCGGCATCGGCTACCTGCGGGATATCGAACGTCAGGGTGACGAGCGTGACGACCTGTTCAAAGAAGCCCGGCGGCTATTTGAGCTGGCCAATCTGGTGGGCGCCAAAGGCGTTCAAGTCCTCACCGGTCCGATCAATGTACAGGCGGTGATTGATTTTCAGGCGACCGGCAAGAGCCTGCATTACTCAGGCTTGCTGGGCCTGGATCAAGCCGAACAGTACGCCCGCACGGCAAGCAACCTGGCGGAGTTGGCCGATGTGGCCCGGCAATACGGTCTGCTGCTCTACCTCGAAGCCTTGTCCTGGACGCCACTCAACACCCTGGATCACCAACTGCAGCTGATTGAACGCACCGGGCGCAGCAACGTGAAGATGGTGATCGACTATTGGCATTGCTTTACCAGCGGCGTGACCCCTGCGGACGTCGCCCGGCTCGACAAGGACGTGATCTACGGCGTGCATGTCTGCGACTCACTGGCCTTCGAAGGCGGTATCCCGAATGAGGAAGTGCTGCGCGATGTGCCCACCGGCAGCGGCGTGCTCGACCTGGTCGAGTGGACCGCCGCGGTAAAGGCCACCGGTTACGCCGGGTGGTGGAGTTGTGAGTTGTTCTGCAAAAAACAGCAGCAGCAAAACAGCTACGCCGTCGCCCAACAATTGAAGACGCTGTTAACCGGCCTGGTCGGTTGATAACGCGCGTTTCGACACTGGCTGAATACTAAAAAGATCTGAGGTTGTCATGGTGGATTTCATCGTAATCGGGGGCGGCTCCACGGGCTGCACAGTCGCATCGCGCCTGAGTGAGGATGCGGGAGCGTCGGTGGTGCTGTTCGAGGAAGGCCCGCGGGATCGCAGCCCTTACATCCATATTCCCGGCGCCTACTACAAGACCGCCCAGGGCCCGCTGCTCAAGCGTTATGCGTGGGAGCCGACCGAGGACCAGCACCGCAGCGAAACGCCGACCATGGTCCAGGCCAGCGTGCTCGGGGGCGGCAGCTCGGTGAATGCGATGATTTATATCCGTGGCGTGCCCGCCGACTACGACGGATGGGCCGAACAGGGCGCCGCCGGGTGGTCGTATAAAGACGTGTTGCCGTACTTCAAAAAGGCCGAGGACAACGAGCGGTTCTGCAACGAGGTACACGGTGTCGGCGGGCCGTTGGGGGTGTCGGACCCGATCAATATCCACCCCTTGACCAAAGTCTGGCTGCGGGCCTGCCAGCAGTTTGGATTGCCCTATAACGAAGACTTCAACTCGGGCCAGCCCGAGGGCTGCGGGCTGTACCAGATCACCGCCAAAAACGGCTTTCGCAGCAGTGCCGCCGTGGCCTACCTGGCGCCGGCCAAGTCGCGCAAGAACCTGACGGTGAAGACCGGCTGCCGGGTGCTGCGTATCCTGATGCAGGGCAACAAGGCCGTCGGCATCGAATACCTGGAGAAGGGCGTGCGCCAGGTGATGCACGCCGACAAGGAAATCATCCTGTCCTGCGGCGCCATCAACTCACCCCGGTTGCTGATGTTGTCGGGGATCGGGCCCGCTGAGCAACTGGAAAAACACGGGATCAAAGTGGTTCAGGATTTGCCCGGTGTGGGGCAGAACCTGCAGGACCATATCGAAATTTCACTGGTGTATGAGCTGACCGGCCCCCACAGCTACGACAAGTACAAAAAACCGTGGTGGAAGCTTATGGCGGGGTTGCAGTACGCGTTGTTCCGGCAAGGCCCGGCGGCGTCCAACCTGATTGAAGGCGGGGCGTTCTGGTGGGGCGACAAGACGGCGGTGCACCCGGATATCCAGTATTTCATGGTGGTGGGCGCGGGCATCGAAGAGGGTGTGGATTCGGTGCCCGGCGGCAATGGCTGCACGTTGAACCTGGGGCAGATACGGCCAAGGTCCAGGGGCTATGTGGAGCTTTACTCCGCCGACCCGATGTCCCCGCCGCGCATCGTGCCCAACTACTTTTCCGATCCGTACGACATTGAAAGCCTGGTGGACGGTTGCCTGGTGGGCGAACAGATCATGGCCCAGGCGGCCTTCAAACCCTACGTGGCTCGTCGGCATGTGCCGGAACCCACCGTGCGCTCGCGCGAAGCGATGAAGCAGTTCTGTCACGAGGAAGCCCACGCCGCACTGCATCCATCCGGCACCTGTCGCATGGGTGTGGATGAGCGGGCAGTGGTGGGGCCGGACCTCAAGGTGCATGGCATCGAAGGGCTGCGGGTGGCCGATGCGTCGATCATGCCGACCCTGATTTCAGGCAACCCCAACTCGGTGTGCATCATGATCGGCGAAAAAGTTGCCGACATGATCCGGACCGCCCGATAGGGTTGCCCGGGCGGTAACACCGGCCTCTTTTTGGGGCAGGCTCAGGCGCCGATCAACCACAGCGCGAAACAGCTGCCGAGGGCCAGCAGCCCAAGGGCGATGCCAAGCTTTGCCTGCAGTTCAAGGGGCATTGCCCTTGGGGCCGGATGTTTGTCCATGGAATCAACGGACTGTACGCGGCCGTTGATCATCTGAGCGGTTGCAAAGAACAAACTGTGCATGGCATGTGCCTCGTGGGTCGTTTCTGCTCAAGTCGAGGCCGATATCGGCCGCCTGCTGGTCAAGAGCAAGCTCCATGCCATTGCCCAAATCTCAACGGCGCCCCGTCCGTGTACTCACATCCACCCACACCGCCAGCACCAGGATGCTGCCCTTGACGATCATCTGCCAGTAGCTGTCCACGTCGAGCATCGACATGCCGTTGTCCAGGCTGCTGATCACCAGTGCGCCGAGCAGGGCGCCGTACACGGTGCCCGAACCGCCGCGCATTGAAGTACCGCCGATAAAGCACGCCGCGATAGCGTCCAGTTCGCCCATGTTGCCCGCCGAAGGTGAACCCGCCGCCAGGCGCGCGGTGTTGACCAGCCCGGCAAGGGCGCACATCACGCCCATGATCCCGAAGATCCACAGTTTGACCGCCTGCACGTTGATCCCCGACAGGCGCGTGGCTTCCATGTTGCTGCCCACCGAGTAGATGCGCCGGCCAAAGACGGTCTGGCTGGTGACGTAACTGAACACCCCCAGCAGCACCAGCAGAAGCAGCACCGGCACGGGAATCCCGTCGTAGCTGTTGAGGGTGTAGACGAAGCCGGCCAGCACGAAACCGATCAACACCACGCGCACGCTGTCGCGCAGCATCGACGGCAGCGCCAAGCCGTGCAGGGCGCGGTTGTGGCGTTGGCGCCAGGTCAGGAATATCGCCAGCCCGAACAGCAGCACGCCGAGAATCACCCCGACCACCGTCGGCAGGTAACCCTGGCCGATGTACACCAGTTGTGGCGAAACCGGTGCAATCGTGGTGCCGCCGGTAATGCCCAGCAGCACCCCGCGAAACGCGAGCATGCCGCCCAGGCCGACGATGAAGGAGGGGATGCGCAGGTACGCGGTCATGTAGCCGTTGCCCAGGCCAATCAGCAAGCCACAGAGGGCGACGATGGCCAGGTTCAGCGGCAGGGGAATGTGATAAACCACATCCAGGATCGCCGCGACGCCGCCGAGCAAACCGAGCATCGAGCCCACCGACAGGTCGATCTCGCCGCTGATGATCACCAGCACCATGCCGCAGGCCAGGATGCCGGTAATGGACATCTGCCGCAGCAGGTTCGACAGGTTGCGCGGGGTCAGGAAACCGCCTTCGGTCTGCCAGCTGAAAAACACCCAGATCAGCACCACGGCGATCAACAGGGCGAGCATTTTGTAGCGGGTGAAGAGCTGTTTGACCTGGTTCATTTACGCGGACTTCCGATCATTATTATTGTCATGCCCGTTCGGTTGGCTGAGGGCGGCGGCGAGCACCTGTTCCTGGGTCAGGCCCTGGTTGATGAAGTCGCCGCGCAACTGGCCCTCGCCGATCACCAGCACCCGGTCGGAGACCCCCAGCACCTCGGCCAGCTCCGAAGACACCATGATGATCGACACGCCTTCGGCCGCCAGCGCGCCCATCAATTTGTAGATTTCATATTTGGCGCCCACGTCCACGCCACGGGTCGGTTCGTCGAGGATCAGCACCCGGGGTTTGGTCAGGAGCATCTTGGCCAATACGGCCTTCTGCTGGTTGCCGCCGGACAGGCTGGTGATCGGCAGGAACGGGTTCGCCGTCTTCAGGTGCATGCGCTTGATTTCCTGCTCGATGCTGCCCAGTTCCGCCTCGGCATCGATGCGCGTCAGGTGCGAGAAACGGTCCAGCACCGCCAGGGTGATGTTTTGCCCAACGCCCAGGTCCGGGACGATGCCCTGGCGCTTGCGGTCTTCCGGGACCATGCACAGCCCGGCGCGAATCGACTTCAGCGGCGTGCGTGTATCAATCGGTTTGCCATCCAGCCATACCTCGCCTTGGTAGCGCCCGGGGTAGCTGCCGAACAGCGCCGACACCAGTTCCGTGCGGCCGGCGCCCACCAGCCCGGCGATGCCGAGGATTTCGCCACGGCGCAGGCTGAACGAGACATTGTCCACCCGCTTGCGGCTCGGGTTATCGACGTCGTGGCAGGTGATGTTGCGCGCCTCGAACAGCACCTCGCCGACCGCATGGGGTTCGGTGGGGTAGAGGTTGCTCATCTCACGGCCGACCATCTGCGTGATGATGCGCGACACGTCCATCTCGGCCATGGCCGTGGTCGCGATGTGTTTGCCGTCGCGGATCACCGCGATGGTGTCGCAGATGGCCGAGACCTCATCGAGCTTGTGGGAGATGTACACGCAGGCGACGCCCTTGGCCTTGAGCCCACGGATGATGTCCAGCAGCACCTCGATTTCCGAGCGGGTCAGCGCCGAGGAGGGTTCGTCGAGGATCAGCAGGCGCGCCTGCTTGTTCAGGGCCTTGGCGATTTCCACCAGTTGCTGGTAGCCGCCGCCGTATTGCGAAACGGGCAGGGCGACGTTCATGTCCGGCACTTTCAGCTCGCGCATCAGGGCTTCGGCACGGTGCATCATGGCGGGGTAGTTCATGCGCCCGCCGGGCAGTGTCAGCTCGTGGCCCATGAAGATGTTTTCGGCCACCGAGAGGTCGGGTACCAGGGTCAGTTCCTGATGGATGATCACGATGCCGCAGGCTTCGGTTTCGGCGATGGAGTGGGCGCGCAACGGCTGGCCGTCCCAAAGGATTTCGCCGTCCCAGGTGCCATGGGGATACACCGCCGACAGCACTTTCATCAGGGTCGATTTGCCGGCGCCGTTCTCGCCGCACAACCCTACGCATTCCCCGGGTTTTACCTTGATGTCGATGCCATTCAGGGCTTTGACGCCACCGAAGGTCTTGACGATGTTGTTCATTTCCAGCAGGTAGTCGGACATGGCGGGCACTCATTCCACAGCGAAAAGGCAGGAGCGGCCTCAAGCCGCCCCTGCAGTGAGCCGTACGCTTACTGCCCGGCGATTTGCGCTTTGGTGTAGAACCCGTCTTCTTCCAGTACGTTGACGTTGTCTTTAGTCAACGCGGTCGGCTTGAGCAGGATGCTCGACACCTGTTTGCTGCCGTTGTCGTACTGCGAGTTGTAGGCCGGTTTCTCGTCACGCACCAGTTGCACCGAGAGCTTGGCCGCCTCGGACGCCAGCAGCTTCAGCGGCTTATAGACGGTCATGGTCTGGGTGCCGGCGATCACGCGCTTGATCGCGGCCAGGTCGGCATCCTGGCCCGAGACCGGCACCTTGCCCGCGAGTTTTTGTGCCGCCAGGGCCTGGATCGCGCCGCCGGCGGTGGCGTCGTTGGAGGCGACGATGCCGTCGATCTTGTTGCTGTTGGCGGTCAGGGCGTTTTCGACAATGCTCAGGGCTTCGGTGGGGTTCCATTCCTTGACCCATTGCTGGCCGACAATCTTGATGTCGCCCTTGTCGATCGAAGGCTGCAGCACCTTCATCTGGCCCTGGCGCAGGATCTTCGCGTTGTTGTCGGTAGGTGCGCCGCCGAGCAGGAAGTAATTGCCTTTAGGCTGCGCGTTCAACACGCCCTGGGCCTGCATCTCGCCGACCTTTTCGTTATCGAAGGAGATGTAGGCGTCGATATCGGCATTCAAAATCAGCCGGTCGTAGGACAGTACTTTCACCCCGGCTTTCTTGGCCTCGGCCACCACGTTGTTCAGCACCGTGGCATTGAACGGCACGATCACAATCACGTCGACGCCCCGGGAGATCAGGTTTTCGATCTGCGAGATCTGCCGCTGTTCGTTGGCGTCCGCCGACTGCACGTAGACCTTGGCCCCCAGTTGCTCGGCGGCGGCGGTGAAATAATCGCGGTCGCGGGCCCAGCGTTCAAGGCGCAGGTCGTCGATGGAAAAGCCGATTTTCGGGTGGGCCGCGTCAGCCATGACCGAGTTGGAAAGCAGTGCCAGAGCGCTGGTGAGCAAGACAGTTTTCAGGTGTTTCATGATGGTGAGTCCCTTTTATTGTTGTTTAGACGCACTGCTGGACCTGGAGCGTAGCGGTCATGGGTAGATAAAGCGATTCACTACGCCTTCGAGCATCTCCTGGCGGCCACTCACGGCTTGTGGGTTCAGCTGGTGGCTGAAGGCATGCTCGGCCAGCGACGCCAGGCTGAAGTCGCCGCCAAGCACGGCACGCCCGAAGGATTGGTCCCAGCCGGCATACCGCTGGGCCTTGAACTGTTCGAGGGCGTCGTTCTGCACCATGGCGGCGGCGCGTTCCAGGGACAGCGCCAGCACGTCCATTGCGGCCACGTGGCCATGGAACAGGTCCACTTCGTCGAGGCTTTGGCGGCGTACCTTGGAGTCGAAGTTGTAGCCACCTCCCTTGAAACCACCGGCCTTGAGTACCTCGTAGGTGACCAGGGTCAGCTCCTCGACGCTGTTGGGGAACTGGTCGGTGTCCCAGCCGTTCTGCGGGTCGCCACGGTTGGCGTCGATGCTGCCGAAAATCCCCAGGGATGCGGCGGTGGCGATCTCATGGTGAAAGCTGTGGCCGGCGAGGGTGGCGTGGTTGGCCTCGATGTTGACCTTGATCTCTTTCTCCAGGCCGAACTGATGCAGGAAGCCAAACACGGTGGCGCTGTCGTAGTCGTATTGGTGCTTGGTGGGCTCCTGTGGCTTGGGCTCGATAAACAGCTCGCCGGTGAAGCCGATCTTGTATTTGTGCTCGACCACCATGCGCATGAACCGCCCGAGTTGCTCGCGCTCGCGCTTGAGGTCGGTATTGAGCAGGGTCTCGTAGCCTTCGCGGCCGCCCCACAACACATAGCTGGAGCCCTTGAGACGGTGGGTGGCATTCATCGCGCTGAATACCTGGGCCGCCGCATAGGCAAACACTTCCGGGTTCGGGTTACTGGCGGCGCCGGCGGCAAAGCGCGGGTTGCTGAAGCAGTTGGCAGTGCCCCACAGCAGCCGGATACCGGTCTGTTCCTGATGGCGTTCGAGCTGGTCGACCATCCGCGCAAAGTTGTCGCGGTACTCCGCCAGGCTTGCGCCTTCGGGAGCCACGTCGGTGTCGTGGAAGCTGTAGTAGTCGATGCCCAGCTTGGAGAAAAACTCGAACGCCGCTTCGGCCTTGCCGCGTGCCACTTGCAGGGCTTCCCCCGGTTGCTGCCAGGGCCGCTGGAAGGTGCCGGAGCCAAACATGTCACTGCCGGGCCAGACAAAGTTGTGCCAGTAACACGCGGCCATCCGCAGGTGCTCGCGCATCGGTTTGCCGAGGATCAGCTTGTTTGCATCGTAGTGCCGGAAGGCCAGGGGAGAGTCGCTATCGGGGCCTTCATAGAGGATTTTTTCGACCGCGGGAAAGTAGGGTATCGCCAGATCCTTGTTGTTATGAGTGCACGTTAACCTTGCCTCGATATTAGCAACGGCCCCCGGCCAACCGATTATGAAAATCACCAGAGCGGGGTTCGATTTTGAGTGGTTTTGCGCGCATAGTGGCTCGACATATCGCATGGAGCCGCCCCTGTGAAAACTGTCCCGCCTGTGCACCGGATTGCCCTGCTGTTCAATGGCAACAAGATCTACGATCGCGGCATCATCACCGGGATCGGCAACTACCTGAGCAGTACGCGGGTGTCGTGGGATCTGTTCCTGGAAGAGGACTTCGTCTGCCGGCTCAAGGGTATCGAGCGCTGGCATGGCGACGGGATCATTGCCGACTTCGACGACCCGGCGATGGGCCCCGCGTTGGCGGGTGTGCATGTGCCGGTGGTGGCGGTGGGCGGGTCTTATGAGGATGAGCGGGCTTACCCACGGCATACTCCGTATGTGGCCACTGACAATTTTGCTTTGATCAAGCTGGCCTATGAACACCTGATCGAAGCCGGGCTGACACGCTTTGCCTGTTTCAGCCTGCCTGAAGCCGATATCAACCGTTGGGCCCAGGAGCGCGAAAAAGCCTTCCGCCGCCTTCTGGAGCGCGATGGCTTGCCGGTGGAGGTGTATCGCGGGCTCGGCACCAGCGCGCCGCTGTGGGACTCGGCGGTGGAGCAACAAATTGCCTGGTTGCACAGCCTGCCCAAACCCATCGGCATCATTGCGGTCAGCGACGCCCGAGCCCGCCAGTTGCTGCAGGCCTGCCTCACCGCCGGCATCCCGGTGCCGGAGCAAGTGGCACTCATCGGCATCGACAACGACCCCTTGACCCGCACCCTGACCCGCGTGCCGCTGAGCTCGGTGATCCAGGGCACTGAAAAAATGGGCCGCACCGCCGCGCGCCTGCTGCACCAGATGCTGCACGGTATGCCTTCGGCAGGCAGCCAGATCCTGGTGCCGCCGGAAGCGGTCAACGTGCAGACCTCAAGCCTGCACCAACCCCTCGGCCATCCCTACGTGATGCAGGCGCTGCATTTCATTCGCCAGTACGCCTGCCAGGGCATCAAGACCGCCCAGGTCGCCAACTACGTCGGCGTGTCGCGGTCGTCCCTGGAAGCGCATTTTCGCAGTGAACTGAACCGCAGCGTCCACGATGAAATCCTGCGCTTCAAACTCGCGGCTGCGGTTTCCAGCCTGGAAAATACCAGGGCCGCGATTGCGGATATTGCCTATGACTGCGGGTTCAAATCCGCGCAGTACCTGCACACGGTGTTCAAGCGCGAGTTCGGGTGTACGCCGAGGGAGTACCAGGTGGGGCAGGTCGAGCGCGATTCGAGCGATGTCATTTCTTTGTCGCCTTGAGTCCCTATTTTGTCCTGAGCCTCGCTCCAGAACTTCAAGGGATTGAATCGTCTTATGCCGACTCTTACACGCAGAACGTTGTTGCAAGCAGCTGCCATCGGATCCGCCTACACCCTGTTGCCCGATTCCATTCGCCAGGCCCTGGCGATCCCCGCCAACAACCGCACCGGCACCCTCATGGACGTCGAACATGTGGTGATCCTGATGCAGGAAAACCGCTCCTTCGATCACTACTTCGGCACCTTGCCGGGTGTGCGCGGGTTCAGTGACCGCTTCACCATTCCACTGCCGGGCGGGCACCGGGTGTGGGAGCAGCAGGGCGTTGGGCGGCGGATCCTGCCCTATCACCTGGACAGCTCCCGTGGCAACGCGCAGCGGGTCAGCGGCACGCCGCATTCCTGGGTCGACGAGCACGCCGCCTGGAGCAGCGGCCGGATGAACGCCTGGCCAACGTTCAAGACACCCACCTCGATGGGTTACTACCGTGAGCAGGAAGTGCCGTTCCAGTTCGCCCTGGCCAACACCTTTACCCTGTGCGACGCCTACCACTGTTCGGTACACGCAGGTACCAATCCCAATCGGCTGTTCCACTGGACCGGCACCAACGGCCCGACCGGTGCAAATGTGGCGGCGGTGGTCAACGAATGGGACGGCCCCGGTGCGGTGGGCGTGGGCTACACCTGGAAAACCTATCCCGAGCGCCTGGAAGAAGCGGGTGTGAGCTGGAAGGTTTACCAGTACCTGCCGGATAACTTTGGCGACAACCCCTTGGCCGGGTTTCGCCAGTTTCGTGCGGCCAGCGTCGCGGCCGGCAACCCCGCCGTGCCACCGAAAGACTTCAAGGATTTTGTGCCCTACAGCGATCAACTGAACGCCCGCGTGCCGTTGTACAAAGGCAACGGCAACACCCTGCCGGCGGTCAGCGGCAGCGACCTGAAATCGATCATCCAGGGCTTTCGCAAGGACGTGAACGACGGGCGCCTGCCACAGGTGAGTTGGCTGGTGGCGCCGGCCGATTACTCCGAACACCCCGGGCCTTCCAGCCCGGTGCAAGGCGGCTGGTTCACCCAGGAAATCCTCAAGGCACTGACCGCCAACCCGGACGTGTGGAGCAAGACCGTGCTGCTGGTCAACTACGATGAAAACGACGGTTTCTTCGACCACGTGCCGTCGCCGTCAGCCCCGTCCAAGCGCCTGGATGGCAGCTTTGCCGGAAAGTCCACGGTGAAGTTCGACAGCGAGATTTTTACCCACCCGGCACCGCCCGGCTCTAGCCAGCAACCCGCGCCGGACGGCGGGGTGTACGGCCCCGGGCCGCGAGTGCCAATGCTGGTGCTGTCGCCATGGAGCCGTGGTGGCTGGGTCAATTCCCAGGCGTTTGATCACACCTCCGTGCTGCAATTTCTGGAGAAACGTTTCCACGTGCGCGAACCCAATATCAGCGCCTGGCGCCGGGCGGTGTGCGGCGACCTCACCTCGGCCTTCAACTTCGTCAACCCCAACACCGAGACCCTGCCGCCGCTGCACACCATCAGCCGCCAGGCCGCCGACTCCCTGCGTCAACGCCAGGAGCAACTGCCCCAGGTTGCCCTGCCTACGGTGGGCCAGCAACAGGCGCCGTTCCAGGCGCGAATGGCGCGGCCATCCCGGGCGCTGCCGTACCAGTTGAACGTTGAAGGTTCGGTTGACCGTCGCGCCAGTTCGGTGAGCCTGGACTTCTTCAATAATGGCGAACAGGGCGTGGTCTTCCACGTCTACGACCGCCTGCACCTGGACGAGGTACCGCGCCGCTACACGGTGGAAGCCGGCAAACACCTCAGTGACACCTGGCAAGTGGCGGGTGCCTACAAGCTTTGGCTGTTGGGACCGAATGGGTTCCACCGTTCGTTCAAGGGGCACCTGCAGCGTCGCGAGCCGGAGTTATCCCTGGCGTATCACGGTGACACCTTGCTGCTGACCCTGGTCAACCCCGGCAAGCGTGCGGCCTCAATCACCATCGAGCGTTGCCCTTACACCAGGCAGGGGCCGTGGCTGCTCGAGATTGCGGGCGGCGGTCGCGTGCAGCGCACGTTCTCCTGCCAGCCCAATGGAGGCTGGTATGACTTCAAGCTACGCGACGAGCATGGTTGGGTGCGGCGGGTGGCGGGGCGAATCGAGACGGGGGCGCATAGCATCAGTGATCCGTTGATGGGCAAGCGTGTGTGAAAGGCTGTTGATCTGCGGGGTGATTTCGTGAGCTTTTTCCCTGTTTTGTGTAGGAGCAGGCCTTTCTCCCCATGCAGCGCTTGAAACGCCACCCCTCTGGGCCATAGCCTCACGCTTTTCCTGACACTGAGGCCCGGCATTGGGTAAGCGAAAAACGGTTTGGCCCACGGAGCGGGAAGTTCGACTGCGCTTTATCCTGCTGGCAATCATTGAAACGGCCTGTATTCGAGGCGTTCCCCTCGAACGCCTGCTGCTTTCATACATACTGTTGCGCAACAAGCCGACCCAAGAGCAACTTTGGGAGGCCATCAGCGATTGCCTGCTCCTCGATGAGATGCGTGGCTTTCGATTTGAACCCGGGTCGGAAGCCGATCGGTTGATGCGCAAGATCAGCAGCGAAATCAATCAGTCCTGACGAGCCACCAGCGCCGGCGTGCGCGGCGGCACCAGGCGCTTGCTGCCCGTCGACTCATAGGCCGATGCCAATCGCAGCAGCGCCGAATCGTCATACGCCCGGCCGGCAAATGTCAGCCCCACCGGCATGCCGATGTCGGCCATGACGCCCATGGGCACCGTCACTGTCGGCACGCCCAAATGGCGGATGGCGAGGTTGCCGTTGGCGACCCACACTCCGTTGCTCCAGGCGATATCCGCCGACGCGGGATTCACATCCGCATCCGCCGGACCTACGTCGGCGACTGTCGGAAAAATCACCGCATCCAGCCCCAGGTTATCCATCCAGTCTTCAAGGTCGATGCGTCGTGTCTGTTCCAGGCCGCGCAGGCCGTCGGGCACGGTGCTGATCCTGTCCCACGGCGTGATGCCGCGCTCGGCCATGCGCACGTATTCGTCCATGCCGGCGGCCAGGTCGTCTTCGCGGTTGGGCAGGGTGCCGGGGTCGTGGGGGAAGATCTTCGGGCCGTCGACATCCGCCAGGCGGTTCAGCGCAGGGTCGCCGTTGGCCCGCAGGAAATCATCGAACGCCCAGGCCGACAGTTCCCACAATTCATCGTGGAGGAATTCCTTGGAGACCAGGCCTCGGGTAAACACTTTCGGTGCGCCCGGGCGATCGCCTTCGCAATTGGAGACCAGCGGGAAATCCACCTCGACCACTTCTGCGCCGGCGGCTTCAAGTGCCTTGCGCGCAGCTTCCCAGAGCTCGATCACCGAGGCCCGGGTTTTGATTGGCTGGCCAGTAGGGCCGCCGATTCCCGGGGCGTCGCTGGTGCCTGCCTCGGGGTCGGCATTGATGTACATGCGCGGCACGCCGAAGCGTTTGCCAGCGAGTGCATCGCCGGTCGCGGCCAGGTCTGCGTAGGACTGCGGGCGTACCGAGGCGACGCCGGGGATTGGCACCCAGGGTTGCATCCGCCACAGGTCGCCGCGTGTGTCGGGGTCTTCTGCGACCACGACGTCGAGCACTTCAAGCAGGTCGGCCATGGTCCGGGCGTAAGGCACGACCACGTCCATGGTCGGGGTCAGCGGCCAGTTGCCGCGCACCGAGATCACGCCACGGGACGGGGTGTAGGCACACAGGCCATTGTTGGACGCCGGGCCGCGCCCGCTGGACCAGGTTTCTTCCGCCAGGCCAAACGCCGCGAAGCTCGCCGCAGTGGCCGTGCCGGCGCCGTTGGAGGAGCCCGAGGCGAACGGTGCGGTGAGGTAGTCGGCGTTGTACGGGCTCTCGGCCCGGCCATATACGCCGCGCTGCATGCCGCCGTTGGCCATCGGCGGCATGTTGGTCTTGCCCAGGCAAATGGCGCCTGTTGCCCGCAGTCGCTCGATGGTGAACGCATCGCGGTAGGCAACCAGGTTCGCGAAAGCCGGGCTGCCGGAAGCGGCGGTGAGGCCCTTGACCAGGTAGCTGTCCTTGGCTGTGTAGGGAATGCCGTCGAGCGGGCCCAGGGTTGTGCCGCTGGCCCGGCGTGCGTCGGATGCCCGGGCTTCCTCCAGCGCTTGCGGGTTGCGCACCACCACCGCGTTGAGCGCGGTGGCAGTCGTGGGGGCGTCGTAGGCGTCGATCCTGGCGAGGTAAGCCTCGACCAGTACAACCGCCGTGGTCTGGCCGGATTCGAGCGCAGTGCGCAGCTGGGCAATGGAAACTTCGGTTACTTCGATCACGTGGTTATCGCCGGGTGCAGAAAAGGGGGAGGGCTTGAGTGCTGACTCAATCCAATCAGTGAAAGTAGCTTACTGATAGATTTTTCATAGCGCCAGAGAATGGCATCCCTTACTGTGGCGCCTCAATTTCCTTATCGATAACGGTGCTGTTTATGTCCGATGAAGTGCGGCTTGTCGTCATCATCAATACCCAGCCTGGCCGGGGTGCGGACCAGTTGGCGGCCTTTGCCGGGCTCGCTCCGCTGGTCCGGGCCGAAGCCGGTTGTATCCAGTACGACCTGCATCCGGTCGAGGGCAACAGCGACAGTTTTGTGTTGATCGAGACGTGGGCTTCAAAGGCGGCGCTCAAGGATCACCACGCAGCGCCGCACATGCTGGAAGCCGCGAAGCACAACCCGACATTCCGTGCGGGCCCCTCCAACGTATTGGTGCTGGAACCTGCCGTCCAGGCACGTTGACTTCAACCCGGCAGCTCAAGGGTTTATCATTGCCCCTTCATTTTTTGCTGCCCGGAAAGATTTCGATGTTGTTTACAAGGACTGTCATGGCGAGCGCACTGCTCGCCGTTCTGGCCACCCAGGCCCACGCGTCCAGCCTGGACCTGACCTACGAGGCACCTGTCCTCAGCGCTGTACCGCTCACGCCGCAGGCTGAGCCCAAACCGCGCTTTCCGGTCAAAAGCCTTGCGCCGGTGACCGTGGAAAACAGCTGCACCGGCCGCGAGTGCACCTACGAAGGCGACATCAGCCTGCCCCGTGAGGAGCAGACTGTGCGGCGTATTTCCATCGGTATTCAATAAAGCCGGCTGGCGCCTCAGACGATCCCATACCGGGGCGCCGGCTTGCCTGTTTGCGTGGCCGCAAACAACGCACCACGCGCCGCATCATAGGTCTCCCACAACGAACCATCGGCCACCGACGGCCAGGTGATCGTCTCACCCTGATCCAGCCCGGCCAGTGCCGCGTCCACCAGGTTTTCGGTGGTCATGACCGACTCCTGTTCCAGGGCGGAAAGCTGAATGCCCGACGCGTCCCAGATCTCGGTAGCGGTGGCTGCCGGCAACACGATCTGCACCTTCACCCCGGTTTCCGCCAGTTCCGATTGCAAGCCACGGCTGAATGCCAGGACATAGCTCTTGGTGCCGCTGTACACCGAGCTGACCGGCAGCGAGTGCACGCCCAACACCGATGCCACGTTGATGATCAAACCTTCATTGCGCACCAGCATGCCCGGCAGCGCCGCGTGGGTCAGGCGGGTGAGGGCGGTGATGTTCAGGGCGATCTGGGTCGTGGAATCCTCGACCGAGGATTGAGCCAGCGGATGCAGGCGGGCCAGGCCGGCGTTATTCACCAGCACCTGGATCGCCGGGTTGCCGGCGAGCAGGCTTTCAACACGGGCCAGGTCCGCGGGGTTTACCAGGTCGGCGCCGATGGTCTGGACCTCGCGCCCGTAGGCTTGAGTGATCTTCGCCGCCAGGGCTTCGAGGCGGTCTTCACGACGGGCGACCAGGATCAAGTCGTAGCCACGGGCTGCCAATCGGTCGGCATACACGGCGCCAATACCTGAAGAAGCACCCGTGATCAGGGCAATTTTTGTGGAAGCAGGGATCGACATGAACGGCTCCAATAGATGAGTACTCAACCAATATTGTTGAGGGCTCAAGTTATAGGCTTGGCGTTTGTCCTTGTCAATGGTTTAGTACTCAATCATTCTACCGGCATGGAGGATCTGAAAATGCCAACACACAAGACTGACAAGCCTGATGCCCGTGCCGACCTTTTGAGCCTGCTGGGGGACGTGGCGTGCACCAACAACGCACTGCGCCGTGCCGCCCGGCGGCTGGGCCAACTGTATGACGAAGCGCTGGCGCCGATTGGCCTGAAGGCTACGCAGGTCGGCTTGCTGGGTGAAATCGCCCGGTGGGCGGCGGTGGATGAGCAGGCAGGGCCGACGTTGCAGGAGCTGGCCGGACGCCTGGCGATCCTGATGTCGGCGCTGACCCATGCGATGAAGCCGCTGGTGCGCGACGGGATTGTCGAGCTGCGCCCGGATGCCCTGGACAAGCGCACCAAACGCTGCGTGCTCACGCCCAAGGGCGAAGCGCTGTTCAGTGAGGCGCTGGTGTACTGGGCGGCCGCCAATAACCGGGTAGAGGAGGTGTTGGGGCATGATTCGGCCGCGCAGCTGCGGGGCATGGCAGACCATGTCGCCTCCGAAGAATTTCTGGCGTACTACAACAGCCGATCCGCGCAGGCATAAGTCAGATCCTTTGGTTATTAGACAGACGCCGTTCGCCCATCCGATGCTGGGCCCCTCTCGATCAGGGGCTTTCCATGACCACTCAACGCCAACTGAAGCTGGGCGCGTTCATGCGTCCGGTCAGCATCCACACCGGCGCCTGGCGCTATCCCGGCGCTTACCGTGACGCCAACTTCAACTTCACGCACCTCAAGCAGTTTGCCCAAACCCTGGAGAAAGCGCGTTTCGATGCGTTCTTCATGGCCGACCACCTGGCCCTGCTCAACATGCCCATCGACGCGTTGAAGCGCAGCCACACCGCCACCTCCTTCGAACCGTTCACCTTATTGTCGGCCCTGAGCCAGGCCACCGAGCACATCGGCCTGGTAGCCACGGCCTCGACCACCTACGACGAACCGTTCCACATTGCCCGGCGCTTCGCGTCCCTGGATCACCTGAGCAACGGCCGCGCCGGCTGGAATATCGTCACCACTGCCAACCCGGATGCGGCGCAGAATTTCGGCCTGGAGCAGGCCTATGCTCACGACGAGCGCTACGCCCGTGCGCGGGAGTTCTACGATGTGGTCACCGGGCTCTGGGACAGTTGGGCCGATGATGCCTTCATCCGCGATGCCGACAGCGGTGTGTACTTCGACCCCGACAAGCTGCACACCCTCAATCACCAGGGCCGCTACCTCAATGTGCGCGGCCCGCTGCACATTGCCCGCCCGGTGCAGGGCTGGCCGGTGATCGTGCAGGCCGGCGCCTCGGAGCCCGGCCGGCAATTGGCGGCAGAAACCGCCGAGGTGATCTTCGTGGCGCCCGGCACGCTCGAGGAAGGGCGTAAATTCTATGCCGATATCAAGCGCCGGATGCTGGCGGTGGGGCGGCATCCCGACCATCTGAAGATCTTGCCCGGGGCGTTTGTGGTGGTCGGCGATACGCTGGAAGATGCGCGGCGGATTCGTGCGCATCTCGACAGCCTGGTGCATTACGAAAGTGCGATTGCCTCGCTGTCGATCGCGCTGGGTACCGACGCGACGAAGTTTGATCCCGACCAATACCTCCCGGCGATTCCCCAAACCAACGCCAGCCAGAGCTCCCGCGAACGGGTACTGGCGCTGGCTGATCGCGAACAGTTGACGGTGCGCCAATTGGCCCAGCGTCTTGGCGGTTATGCAGGTCTCTCGTTTGTCGGCACCGCCCACAGTATTGCCGATGAGATGCAGCAGTGGCTGGAAGAAGAGGGCAGCGATGGCTTCAACATCATGTTCCCGTGGCTGCCGGGCGGGCTCGATGACTTTGTGGCCAGGGTGGTGCCCGAGTTGCAGGGGCGCGGGATCTTCCGGCGCGAGTACGAAGGCTCTACCCTGCGGGAAAACCTCGGGCTGCCGCGTCCGGCGAACCGCTTCTTCGCCGAATGAGCGGGTATTTCTACCGTGGTTAGATCGTTTATTTCCTTCTGATTGGGGGCCATTCCCCAATCGCATATCCATCGCGCCGGTTTGGCCCTGATAGCGGAGCCGGCCGGCGTGATCACGCCAAAGCATCTGTCATCGCGGAATTATCCGCTGCCGCGCCCCGGGAAATCCCCATGCAGCGTCTATTCCTGCTGCAGGGCCAGCGTCTTGCGCCGTTGTGCGGCCTCTCTAGAATCGGCCCCAGAACTTACTCATTTCCTGTCGATTACGGAGTTTCGAAGATGATGAACGCCATACAGATGCCAATGAACAACGCGATGCCGATGATGCCGATGATGGGCATGCCGATGATGATGGCAACCATGACCTGCAAGATGACCGACGAGGCCATGATGTGCACCATGAAGCCGGCCGCTGGCATGGACATGGCGATGTTCAAGAATAACGCCGAAATGATGGCGATGATGATGAACTGCGGCATGCCGATGATGATGCAGTGCGCCAACATGTCGATGATGTGCATGTCTGAAGACGGCATGGCGATGATGAACAGCATGTCGACCATGAACATGCCGATGATGATGCCGATGGGCATGCCTATGCCGATGATGAAGTGCGTCATGGAATGCAAGATGGAAGCCGACTGCATGACCTGCAAGATGATGCCGATGCCTGGCATGAGCATGGACATGATGAACAACTGCTGCATGCTGATGATGAAGATGATGAACGACTGCGCCATGCCGATGATGATGAGCTGCAACGGCATGCCGATGATGTGCTGCACCTGCTGATTGGTTTGGCGTGAAATCTAAAAAGCCCCGGCGAGTGCCGGGGCTTTTTGCGTTTCAGTCCAGGCGTTCCGGGTAGGTGATCACCAGGAACGCCACCGCCTCACTGTCTGCGGGGTTGCGATAGCGGTGGGGCTGGTCGGCGTAGAACAAAATCGAGTCACCGGTAGACAGCAGGTAGCGTTCCTCGTTGACGCTGACTTCCAGCACGCCCTGGGCCACCACCAGGTTTTCCTGGATGCCGGGCCCGTGACCTTCTGAAGTTTCCTCGCCGAGGGCCTTCAGGCGTATCTCGTAGAACTCCGACTGGCGCGCCATATCGTACGGAAACAGCGCCCGGCTGATGAAGCTGCCATCGGCACTCACCAGGCGTTTGCTCTGTTGCGCCGGCAGCAGCTCAACCCCTTCGAACGCTCGATTTTCCAGGAACGCCGCCACCGACACTTTCAAGCCTTTGGCGATCTTGCACAGCACCTTGATCGACGGCACGCTGCGCCCGGACTCGATCTGCGCGAGCATCGCCCGGCTTACGCCGCAGTTGCGCGCCAGGGCATCCAGCGACAGGTAGCGTTTACTGCGCAGGCGCTGCAAGTTCTGCGCGACGCACTGGCCGATGGCGTCATCGTCGCCGCTGTTGCAGTCCTTGGGTTTGGTGGGGAGGTCGGGCACTTCGGGTATCGCGTGCAGGAAATTCATCGCCTCACGCCCGGCGGGTATCGCTGGACGTGGTGACGTGTGCGGTAAACAGCGCGACCCCGGCCCGTGCCGCATACATCGCCCACATCAGTTCAGCCGCTGCGCGAGCCTGGCGGCGTTTGCGGTGGAGGGTGAAATCGATGACGGTGGCGGATGTTTGCATGACGTAAATCTCTGGGGACTCAATGGCTCTACAGTAATCGGTGCCGCTTATTTCCATAAATACTGAGTTTGCATTTGGTAATTCTATTTTGGACTTAACGCCGATGGGGGCCTGTGCGTTCATCAATGGTGACCCGCCGCGCTTCACGGGCTTCCCACCACAGACCTTGTGCCGGACCGAGCCCGTCGCAAAAACGAATTCCAAGGATTTACCCCCCATGCCCCCCGCGTTTCCGTTCACCTCCCGAAAAGCCTGGCCCTTGCTGGGCTTTGGCGCCGCCCTGAGCTTCAGCCCGGTTTCCCAGGCTGACGACACATTGCAACTGGCACCCGTCGAAGTCAGCAGCGCCGAACTCAGCGCCGACGAACTGGCCGAGGCCCAGCTCAAGAGCGTGCCCGGCGCTACCAACTACATCGACATGGGCAGCGTCGATCAGGGGCGGGTGAGCACCAACGAGGACGTATTCAAGTACCAGGCCGGTGTTTATGCCAAGGCGGCAAACAACGAAGGGGTGAAGCTTTCGATCCGTGGCTCGGGTATCAACCGGGGCCCGGGCGCCCACGCTTCCGGCCTGTATGAAACCTTCGACGGCCTGCCACTGACCGGCCCGGGTGGCACGCCCTACGAACTCAAGGACCCGTTGTGGCTCAGCCGCGTTGAAGTGCTGCGTGGCGCCAACGGTTTTGACCAGGGCGCATTGGCCCTGGGTGGGGCAGTCAATTACGTGACCCACACCGGCTACGACGCGCCCAGGCTGCAAGTACGCTACGAAGCCGGCAGCCATGGCTACGGCCAGCGGGAGATCAGCTCGGGCCAGGTGCTGGGGGATGCCGACTACTACATCAGCCTCACCGACTCGCAATACGACGGTTTCCAGGACCACAGCGCCGGCAGCGGCAAGGGCATCGCGGCCAACTTCGGCTACCGCTTCAACCCCGACCTGGAAACCCGCTTCTACTTTCGCTACCGCGAAACCGACAACGATTCCCCCGGCAAACTGACCCGCGACCAGATCAGCCACGACCCGCGCGCCGCCGCCAGCCTCAACGTGGCGCGAGACTCGAAACGCACGCAACCGGGCTCGACCTGGATCGCCAACAAAACCACCCTGCACCTGGACGACAACGCCCGGGTCGAGGTCGGGCTGGCGTATCACGATTATCCGATGGACCTGCGCGAGGGCACCAATCGTCTCAAGGTTGCCTACACCGACGTCAGCGGCACCCTGAATTACATCCGCCAGGACACATTGTTCGGGCGTGACAGCAAGACCACCCTCGGCCTGCGCACCACCCAGGCGATGCCGAACAACGGCGGCTCGGAGTTCGTGCGGATCCCCACCGGCAATACGGCGGGCTACGCGCCCGGCACCAGGACCCGCGACTACAGCTACCTGGGTTCGGACAGCGTGCTGCATATCGGCAATGACCTGGAACTGCTGTCGGACCTGTGGCTGACCACCGGGCTGGCGGCGATCTACACCCGTCGTGAAACCGAAGTCAGCTACCCGCAGACCCACACACCCGTCAGCCAGCACGATTGGGATTACGCACCAAGGGTTGGCCTGCGCTACGACTTCAGCCCCCAATTGCAGGTGTACGGCAACCTGAGTCGCTCGGTGGAACCGCCCCATGCGTGGTCGATGATCTGGGGCTCCAACAAGTACTTCCCCGTGGGCAGCGGCCCGGCCAGCGGTTTGCAGCGTGAAGGGGTGAAGCTGAAAAACCAGACCGCCACCACCCTGGAAGTCGGCGGTCGCGGTGAAGCGTGGTTCGGTCAGTGGGACCTGGCGCTGTACCGCTCCGAGGTGCGCCACGAACTGCTCAGCGTCGAAACCCAGGCCGCGACGTCCACCACGTCCGCAATAATCGCCGAATCCAACGCCAGCCCAACCGTGCACCAAGGCCTGGAGCTGAGCCTGATCAGCCCGCTGTGGGACGGGGGCCGCACGGGCCAGCTCGCCCTGCGCCAGGCCTACACCTACAGCGACTTCCACTACCGCAACGACGACCGCTTCGGCGACAACACCTTGCCCGGCATCCCCAGGCACTGCTACCAGGCGCAATTGCGCTACAGCCACCCGAGCGGTTTCTACACCAGCCTCAATGGCGAACATTCATCGCGGGTCGCGGTGGACTACGCCAACTCCTACTACGCGGCGGCCTACACACTGCTCGGCGCGACGCTCGGGTACGACGCGCCGAAGCACGACTGGCAAGCCTGGGTCGACCTGCGCAACCTGACCAACCGGCGTTACGCGAACACGGTCACGCCGGGTTATGACGACAAGGGGCTGGACGTGGCGCGGTCGACGCCGGGGGATGGCATGGGGGTTTACACCGGGGTTTCCTGGAGCTGGCGTTAATCCGTAAAGTGTTTGATGTTGGCAGTGGGTGATTGCGGGCAAAGCGTACGTTCAGCGAACGAAGGCTGCATGCACCAGGCGCTGCAGCTGCGTTCGCTCCCACAGGCTCATCAGATCGAGCGGATTGGTGCCGTAACGTTGCCAGGTGTCCAGTGAACCTTGCCTGTTATCCGGTGCAATACAGCGCAGGCAGCACTCCAGAGCCGTCCCGCAGGTTGACAGCGTGACCTGCCAGCCGTCGATGTCGACAACCATTTGCTCGTCGCTGGAGCTGACGGGTTTCAGCGTTCGAACCTCTAATGCCACGTCCTTGAGCAGTTGATAGGCCTCGCGGGTGGAGACCGTGTTGGCGAAGGTTGTCATGCGTGATGTCCTTGTATGAGTCGCAGAAGTGTCGCGTGCGCACTGGTCGCTTTCAAGGTGCGCACAGCAAGTCGCAGATTCATTGCAACCCATCACTCCATCCTTGCTCCCCCTTCGTTTTACTGTCATCGTTCGCGCAATTGGTAATCTTTCTTGTTTGAGAAATTTTTGCGCATGCATGACTTTCCTGTAGCTGATGGTGATACAACCCGTCGCCAGCAGACCATCACCACCCTCTACAGCGACCATCATTCCTGGTTGCACGGTTGGCTGCGCAAGAAACTCGGCTGCTCGCAACATGCCGCCGACCTGGCCCACGACGCGTTTATCCGCATCCTGCTGCTGGCCGATCCCCATACCATCAAGGAACCCCGCGCCTTCCTGGCCACCACGGCGGGGCGCTTGATGATCGATGGCGCGCGTCGGCGGCGCATCGAAAAGGCCTACATGGAAGCCCTGGCGATCCAGAGCGAAGATGCCGGCATGCCGGACCCGGCGGCGATTCATGTGGCACTGCAGGCCCTGGAACGCATTGCCGAAATGCTCATCGGCCTGCCCGCCAAGGCCCGCGAGGCATTCCTGCTCAGTCGCCTCGACGGGCTGACCTACAGCGAAATCGCCGAACAACTGCAGGTGTCTTCCAGCACCGTGAAGAACTACATCTCCAGTGCGTTGGTGCATTGCTATCACACCCTGCACGGGGCGGACCCGCTGTCGTGAGTTCCGAGCAGATCATCAGTGAAGCCGCCCGCTGGCTGACGTTGTTGCACGACGACCACGTGACCGAGGCCGACCGCGCGGCCTTCGAGAAATGGTGCCAGGCCGATCCACGGCATGCCGTCGCCATCGAGCGCATGCGCAGCCTGTGGGGCAGCCTCGACGAGTTGCCCGCCGCCCCGGCGCGCATGGCCCTGAACCGTGCATTTGCCCCACAGAAAACAAGGTTTGCCGCCCGTAGCACCCAGGCCGTCGCGCTGTTGGGTGTGTTGCTGTGCGGCTGGGCCGGGATTGAGCGCCTGCCGGTGTGGATGGCCGACCAACGCACCAGCGTGGGCGAACGGCGCCAGGTGGCACTGACCGACGGCAGCCAGGTGCAGCTCAACAGCAACTCGGCACTGGACGTGAAGTTTGACGGCCACCAACGGGTGATCGAACTGTTGCAGGGCGAGATGTGGGTCGAGGTAGCCAAGGACGCGCAACGGCCGTTCGTGGTGCACACCGACCAGGGCACGGCCACGGCGTTGGGCACGCGGTTCCTGGTGCGCAAGGCCGAGGATGGCGCGACCGTGGTCACCGTGATCGAGTCCACCGTGGCCGTCAAAGGCACCGTTGCGGGCGACGTGAAAGTGCCGGCGGGGCAGAAGTCCACGCTCCAGGACGGCCGTGCCGGCACCCCACAACCCATCGGCAACGCCGACCCGGATGCCTGGACCCGTGGTTTGCTCAAGGTCGACGACCAGCCCCTGAGCGAGGTCCTGCAAACCCTCGCCGGTTACCGCCATGGGCTGGTGCGCTTTGATCCGCAGGCGCTGCAAGGGATGCGCGTGTCCGGGGTATTCAAGCTCGACGACACCGGCGCGGCCCTGGCGTCACTGGCGGATAACCTGCCGATCAAGGTCGAGTACTTCACCGATTTGGTGGTGGTGATCAAGCCGCTGTAAAAAGTCTGAATAAAAACTGCTCTCATTCATACCCGATTTTCCGACATGGCCGTCATGACTAATAGAACCCCCATTTCCCAGGACTTCTCATGTCGCGCCTTGCTCGTCCTTTACAGCCATTGACCCTTTCAGTGGCGATGGCGTTTGCCGCCGTACCCCTGCTGACCGTTCAAGCGTCCTACGCGGCTGAAAGCGCTGCGTTCTCCATTCCCGCCGGTGACCTGAGCCAGGCCCTCAACAGCCTCGCCGAACAGGCGGGCCTGGTATTGGCCTTTGATTCGAGCCTGACCCGTGGCAAACACAGCAATGGCCTGAACGGGCAATACAATACCGACGCCGCCCTGGCCCAAGTGTTGGCCGGCAGCGGCCTGCAAGCCCTGAAGATCGCCGACGACCGCTACCGTCTCGAAGCCATCCCGCACACCGATGGCGCCATGGAGTTGCAGGCCACCACCATCAGCGGCGCGTACCAGTCGGAAAGCCCCACCGGCCCGGTGTCTGGCTACGTGGCCACCCGCAGCCTGTCGGGCACCAAGACCGACACCGCACTGATCGAAACCCCGCAGTCGATCTCAGTGGTCACCAAAGACCAGATGCGCGCGCAGAACGCCGAGAGCCTCAACCAGATCCTGCGCTACAGCGCTGCCGTGATCCCGGAAACCCGTGGCTCCACCGCCTCGCGCCTCGACCAGTTGACCATCCGTGGCTTCACCCCGGCGACCTACCTCGACGGCCTGCGTATGCCCTCGAGCCGGGATGCCCTGCCGCAAAAAGACGCCTTCGACCTGGAGCGCGTCGAAGTGCTGCGCGGGCCGGCGTCGGTGCTGTACGGGCAGGGCACCCCCAGCGGCGTGATCAACATGGTCAGCAAACGCCCGCTGGACACGCCGTTCCATGAAGTCGGCGTCGAGTACGGGACCTTCAACAAGAAGCGCACGACCTTTGACTTGAGTGGCCCGCTGGACGACCAAGGCGTTTATTCCTACCGCGTTGCCGGCCTGTTCGACGATGCCGACGGGCAGATCGAGCACACCGAAACCCGTCGCCAGTCCCTGTCCAGCGCCTTCACCTGGCGACCGGACGAGAATACCTCGCTGACCTTGCTCGGGCACTTCCAGAAGGACCCCAAGGGCGCGTCCTACGGCTCGATGCCAGCCTGGGGCTCGGTGCTGCACAGCCCGACGGGGCGCAAGATCGACGTGGATTTCTACGACGGCGAGAAAAGCTTCGAGAAGAGCGACCGCGAGTATTACTCCATCGGCTACGCCTTCGAACATCACTTCAACGATGTCTGGACTGTGCGCCAGAATGCGCGCTACCTGCGCAGCGAAGGGCAATACCGCAGCCTCTACAGCAACTACCTGGAGAGCGATTACCGCACCATCCGGCGCTCGACCACTGCCAGCGACGTGAACATCGACGCCTATGCCCTCGACAACCAGTTGCAGGCCAAATTCGACACCGGCCCGTTGCAGCACACCGTGCTGATGGGCGCCGATTACCAGAACACCAGCACTGACACCAAGTCGGGCAACGGCGTGTACACGGCAGGGCCTACGCTGGATATTTTCGACCCGGTCTACGGCGCGGCCGTGCCGGTGCCGGCCTACACCAGCGACGCCACCTCGCGCAGCGAGCAAACGGGGGTGTACCTGCAAGAGCAGATGAAGTGGGACAAATGGGTGCTGTTGATGGGCGGGCGTTATGACTGGGCCAGCACCGACAACAGTACCCTGGCGATGACCACCCAGAAAAAGACCAAGTCGTCCCAGGACAGCAAGGCCTTCACCGGCCGCCTGGGCCTGGTCTACCTGTTCGATAACGGCCTGGCGCCGTATGTCAGCTACTCGGAATCCTTCCAGCCGCAATCCGGCACGGGCTACGGCGGTTCGACGTTCCAGCCGACCGAGGGCAAGCAGACGGAAATCGGCATCAAGTACCAGCCGCCGGGCAGCAACAGCTTCATCACGGCTGCCATTTTCGACCTGCGCCAGACCAACGTACCGACGCTGGACCCGGACGCTTCCCACCTGTGCAACGGCTCGCGTTGCCAGATTCAGGACGGTGAAGTGCAATCCCGCGGGTTTGAACTGGAAGGCAAGGCCAGCCTGAACGACAACCTGGATATCACTGCGGCCTATGCCTACCTGGATAACCGCATCAGCAAATCCAACAACACCGTGCGTTATGCGCCCATCAGCGACATCGGTGTCGGCCCGGCCATTGCGGCCGAAGGCACCACCACCTACGCGGTGCCGCGTCATACCGCGTCGGCCTGGGCGGATTACACCCTGCACGACGGCACGCTGAAGGGCTTCGGCGTGGGGGCCGGTGCGCGCTATGTCGGTTCTTCCTGGGGCGATACCGCCAACACCCTGAAGGTGCCCGGTTACACCCTGTTTGATGCAGCGGTGCACTACGACATCCCGCACATCAATCGTCAGGGTGACAACCTGCGCCTGGCGGTAAACGCCACCAACCTGGCGAATAAAGAGTACGTCGCGTCCTGCTATTCCTACTCGTGGTGCTGGTATGGCTCGCAGCGTACCGTGCAGGCCAGTGCGACCTATCAGTGGTAAATAAAAAGGCCTTGGCGAAAGGATTCGGGAGCAGCATCGCCAAGGCCGAAAAACGTTAGTTCGCCACCGGCTCAATCAGCTTGGAAACCATCGGCGCCTGCCACTGCTCCAGGGCATCAATCAGGGCGCCGGGGTCTTCGTTGAACATCAGCATCTGGCTGTGCTCGACCTTCATGAAGCCTTCCTTCACGGCGTGATCCAACAGGGCGCGCACCGGGTTGAAGAACCCCTCCGTATTCAGGCACGCCACGCCCTTGTGGTGTTCGCCGACCTGGGTCAGCGTGGCCGCCTCGAACAACTCCTCCAGGGTTCCCAGCCCGCCGGGCAAGGCAATGAAACCGTCGGCGCAGTCGCTCATGCGTGTCTTGCGGCTGCGCATGTCTTGAGTCACTTCATGGTGGGTAAGCCCGGCGTGGGAATGGCCGCGTTCATGCAGTAACTCGGTGATCACGCCGATGACTTCGCCACCTTCAGCCAGCGCAGCATCCGCCACCACGCCCATCAAGCCCTTGTGGGTGCCGCCGTAGACCAGGCGTATGCCGCGCCGGGCGATTTCCCGGCCGAGGGCTTGGGCGCCATCCGCATAGCGCGGGTTGAAGCCGAAATTGGTACCGCAGAAAACTGCAAGGCTGCGCAGGGGAGTGGGCATGGGCATTCCAGGCGGGTGAGGACAAGCTGTCCAGCATGGCGCCACTCGCCGGTGGGCGAAAGAGCCAAGAACGCGCAGGCGGATCAGGCCATGAGTGCGTCCAGGATGCGTTTTCCAAGGGCTTCGGCGATGGCCTCGGATTCGATATTGGCAAAGCCCAGCAGCAGGCCGGGGCCGGTCTGGCCTTGAATATTCCAGTCGCTCAAGGCTTCGGCATAAATGCCGGCCTGCGCCAGGCGTTCCACGCACAGGCGGTCTGACTGTTGTGCATTGAGGCGCAGGATCAAGTGCATCCCGCCCGGCTGGGCGTCAATCGAAATATGCTCGCCCAAGGCCTTGCGCAAGCCCCTGGCGGTGGCCTCCCGACGCTCACCGTAGAGCTTGCGCATGCGCTGGATATGCCGCGCAAAATGCCCCTCGGTCATAAACGTTGCGACGATCGCCTGGGTCAACTCCGGGCAGCCCCCGAGGAAGGTCTGGCTGACATGTTCGAAGCGTTCCACTTGAGCTGCCGGCACCACCAGATAGGCCAGGCGGATGCCGGGGAACAACACCTTGCTGAAGGTTCCGGCGTACAGCACTCGGCCGTCGCGGTCCAGGCTCTTGAGGGCCGGCAGCGGGCGGCTCACGTAGCGGTATTCGCCGTCGTAGTCGTCCTCGATGATCCAGGCCTGCTGGCGACTCGCCCAATCCAGCAGTTCCAGGCGCCTGGGCAAGGACAGCGAGACACACAGCGGGCTTTGATGGGCCGGCGTGACCACTACGGCGCGGGCGCCTTTGCCCTGTTGCACGGCCCGGGATACCTGCATGCCATCCGGGTCCACCGGCACCGGTATGGCCTTGATATTCAGGTAATCCAGCAACGGCCGGGTGAACAGGTAGCCCGGGTCTTCCACCAGCACCCGATCGCCCGGTTCCAGCAGTGCATGGGCGATCAGCCCCAGCGTATTGCGATAGCCCGAGGTGACGAAGACCTGCGCCGGCGAACAGTGGATGCCCCGGGCGACCTGCAAGTAGCTGGCAATCGCCGTGCGCAGCGAGTGCAGGCCGAACACGCACGGGTTGGCCATGTCGGCGACCTGGGTGGCCCGCACGCAGCGGGCGGCGATTTTCGACCAGATCTTGCGAGGGAACGCATCCAGTGCGGGCAGCCCCATTTGAAACGGCAACACGGCGGCCTTGTGCCGCACGGCATTCTGGTCGCTGGCCGTCATGGGGCGCTCCGGCAGGCTGGCCTTGATCCCTTCAGCCACCACCGTGCCGGCCTGGCCTCGGGCCTGGATATAGCCCTCGGCTGCCAGCAGCGAATACGCCGTGTCGATGGTGCCCCTGGCCAACCCCAGCTCCTTGGCCAGGGCCCGGGCTGCGGGTATGCGTTCGCCCGGCTTGAGCAAACCGTCGGCAATCGCGCTGCGGAACCGCCAGTAAAGTTGCCGGTAAATCGGCTCCGCGGCGCCGGCGTCCAGCGGTGAAAAGGCCTTGATCGAAGTGCTCATCCGGCGGCGGGTCCTGTTCAGGTGGCGAAATAATCGTGCAGCGCCTGGTCGGTCTGGCGGCGCGTCTGGGCCAGAGTTTCCGGGCGGGAAGCGGTGCCTTCGACGGTGAAGAAGGTCACGTCATGCAGGCCGATCATGCCCAGTATGGTTTTCAGGTACGGCGTCAGGAAGTCCGGCTGGTGCGCGCGCTCCCCGGAAAACCGCCCGCCTGAGGCGATGGCGACGAACACTGGCCGGTCCTGCAACAGGCCGATCTTGCCCTGGGCCGAGATATCGAAGGTGCGGCGCACCCGTGCGATGTGATCGAGCCATAGCTTGAGGGCCGCGGGCACCGAGTAGTTATGCATAGGGGTGGCGATCACCACAATGTCGGCCAGCTCCAGTTCCTGAACAAGCCGCTCGGACTGGGCCATCGACCCCTCGGACGAGACGTCCACGAGGGACTGCTGGGACGTTGCATAAGGCTCGTCCACCGGTGCCAGGGCATTGGCGGCAATGCCGCGCTGGATCACCTCGGCGTCCGGGTGCCGCTGGCGCAGGCATTCAATGATCTTGAGGGAGAGGGCGTTGCTCTCCGACGCTTGCCCGCGAGGGCTGGCACTGACATGGAGGATATTCATGGTGCGTTGCTTCCTGGATGGATGGCCCTCAGTCTACGAACCCCATGACCCATGCCAAAGAGCCAAGAATCATGATTCAGAGTAGGCCATGTCCGCGGGTCCATGGCCTAGCGCTCAAGCCGGATCATGGATCTTTTTGGGTGGGCCATGGCGCCGCAAGATGGCGGCTTCATCCAACCGCTACAGGACTTCACCATGACAACGCGTCTCGACTACTCCAAAGCTTCCCCTGAAGGTTACAAGGCGTTCGGCGGGGTTTACGTCTACCTGCAAAACAGCGGCCTGTCCAAGGAGCTGATCGACCTGGTCTACCTGCGGGTTTCGCAAGTCAACGGCTGCGCCTTTTGCATCGACATGCACTCGCGGGACCTGCTCAAGCAAGGCCTGGCCGTGGACAAGCTGGTGCTGGTGCCAGTGTGGCACGACGCTGGCGCAGTCTTCACCCAGCGTGAGCGCGTGGCGCTGGCCTTTGCCGAAGCCGTGACCGCCAGTGATGTTTCGGACGCCGACTATGCGGCAGCGGCCGCCGAGTTCAGCGACAAGGAACTGGCTGACCTGACCTACGGCATCGCCTTGATGAATGCCTTCAACCGACTGGGCATCACCTTCCGTACCACGCCAGCGGCGGCTGCCAAGGCATAGCCAACGCTGATTCGGTGTGGCGGGGCTGCTCGCCACACACTCACTGTATTTCCTGAGGGCTCATCCCATGGCATGGCTACTGCTCGGCTTGGCCGGCATCCTTGAAATCGCCTTCGCGTTCGCGATGAAGGCCTCGGACGGTTTCACCCGATTCACCCCCGGATTGCTCACCGTCGTGACCGGCGTTTCCAGCGTGATCCTGCTGTCGATGGCACTGCGCACCCTGCCGGTGGGCAGCGCCTACGCGGTCTGGACTGGAATCGGCGCAGCGGGCACCGCGATCCTCGGCATGGCATTGCTGGGCGATTCCACCGCGCCATTGCGGGTTTTGTGCATCGTGCTGATCCTGGCCGGCGTGATCGGCCTGAAACTGGTCTCCGCCAACTAGTGCTGCCTGCGAGCGGGTATTTCTCGGAGATGGCCTTTTAACATTCCCACCCACTCTTTATCATCCGCCCCCAGCAACTCCGGCCATGGAGACGCTCCATTCACTAAGGAAGTCGTAATGCACATTGGAAAAATGCTGGGGTTGGCCCTGATCACGTTGTCGATGGGCGGCTGCGCCAGCTTCACGAAAGACGAAGTAGCACCCGTCACGCTGCCGTCGAAGGCCAGCTACGCCAACAAACCGAACGTCTACGTAGACTTCAAGTTCTACCAGGGCGAGCCGACAAATGCCGCCGCGGCCGAAGTCCCACAAGCGCGTGACATGCTCAAGCCACAGCTGCAGAAAGTCCTGACTGACTCCGGCCTGTTTGGTCGCGTGACCCTGGATGAATTCCAGAAGCAGCCAGGCGATTACAGCCTGCGCCTGAAGGTCTACAACCATCCACCGGGTGGCGGCCAACTGGTATTGGCCTTTATCAGCGGCTTTACCTTCACCATCATTCCGGCGCTGGGGACTGATCAGTACACCATGAAGCTGGAATCGGTGGACGCACAAGGCCAGGCGCTGAGCACCGGCACCAACCACGACTCGATCAATACCTGGATGGGCATCTGGTTCATCCCGTTGATGGCCAATACGCCGAAAGACGCGGTGACCGATACCTTCACCCGCCAGGTCAATGCCCTGCTCAAGCAAATGGTCGACGGTAATAACCTGAAGTATTCGGCGCTGGATGCCGGCGTGCCACGGGCGTGACACGTAACTGAACGTTTGAAACAGCTGCGAGGGCAGGGTGGCCGATCCTCGCAGCCCAGGCCTTACTTAAGCGCCTTGATGAACAACGGGTCGCTGTACAGCGACTTGAGCAAATCCCGCACCATCGGGTTGTAGGCGTTGGCGGCATTCGGGATCGCAATGAACCCGAAGAACGAACTGGGCCAGGTGTGATTCACTTCCTTGGTCGCGTCGTACACCACGTCATTGCCCTTGAGCAGGGTAAACCGCGCGGCCAGGGTGCCGTTGCCGGAGCCCATGCCTGCCGACAGCGAATTCTTCACCACCAGCACTTGCAGATGACGTTCTGCTTGCGGGTTCAGCAGGCCTGCCAGTTGCAGTTCCTGGGTGATTGCAGCCTGGATATGCGCCGGGATGCTGCCACTGGGCGAGCGGATCGGGTTGGCACGTACAGACAACGAGCCTTCGCCCGACGCGGCCGTCACCTGGGCATTGCTGACGGGTTGCAGCGGCGCTGCCTGCTTGAGGACCTGGACGTTATCGAAGTTCGGCTCGTATTGCGTCATGGTGACGCCGCAGCCTTGCAACAGCAGCGCGAGCAATGGGGTCAACAGTAGAAGCTTTTTCACGGCGTTTCCTTGCGTGAGTGTGGGAGAGCGCCGCGATTATCGTCAGGCAATGGGCCATCGGCAACCAATAGTGGCAAAATGCCTGAATGGCAACGCTGTTACTCGGTTCGGTTTCAGGTCGGAAAATTCACCGATAAGGCAATTTGCTGGCCCCTTTGTAACAAAATCCTCGCCAAAATCACTTTTATTTTCAGGTGGTTAGGCGGGATGCAAATGCGCAATGTTGGAATCATGCTGATCGCCTGTTCCCTGGCGGGTGGGGCGGTTTCGGTTGAGGCACGGGAGCTGCGGGACAACGACAAGTACATGTGCAGTTGGGGGGCTGGCACCGCCGCCCGGGCCCAGGAATTGAAGCTGTCGGGCGTCTCGCTGTACGCCGCGCGGCAGAAGCTGAAGACCTACCAGTTCAAGAAACCCTGGATGCACATGATGGCCATGGGCATCACCGAACAGACCTACGACAGCCGTTCGCGGGTCAAGCCCGAGGTGATTCGCCAGAGTTTTTATCAGGACTGTTTGCGCTACAAGCTGGCGCGTAAATAACCCTTATTTATCCAGCAGCAATTGGAGCCTTGAGAACGACTGGTCGTAGTTGGGCTCCCACGGAAAGCGCCCTTGTTTGTCCGGCCAGACCATTTGCAACGCAGGGAAATCAGCTTTGATCGAGGCGTAGAACCAGCCGGCATAACCGAGGTACTCGCGGTAGTGCCTGCGGTCTACAGGAATGAAGGCGATGCGCATGCCTTCGGCAATATCGTCATAGGGCTTGTAGGTTTCATAGGCGGCTTTTGCACCGGCAAAGCGGATCGCGGCGATGTTCAGCAACTGCTGGGCAATCTGCGGGGGCAGCCCGAATACGATGATTTCCGGTTGGCCGAAGTTGGCGTAGAACCCCAGGGAGTAGGCGAACGAAGGCTCACCGTCTTCAGCCCGCACATGCACATGGTGCCAGCCGATCTTCTTGATATCCGCCAACACCTTCTCGTCATATTCCGAATCTGCCTTGGGCAACTGGAATCCCGGAAGCGGGGCCTTGGCTGAAGTGTTCATCGAGAACAATGAGGCGGCGAAGAGGGCGACGGCGCGAATGATGTTCATCAGAGTCCTTTCTGCGGGATCAGGGGTTGAAAGCGCGATGAGGCTAGCAGTGTTGGGTTCGCTCGGCAAAGTGACCGATGCACCGCCCAGTACAAAATCTGCGTAAGCCTGTCCAACTTCGCCCCGGAGCCCGTCCGCATACTGGCCCCAGGTAACCGAAGAGGCACATGCCATGACCCGCTACGTCATCACTCCCAACGAAACCCCGTCCCTCGCCATCCACGGCGACGACGCCCGCTTCCCGCTGCGCCGGGTGTTCTGTGTCGGGCGCAACTACAGCGAACATGCCCGCGAAATGGGCCACGACCCCGACCGCGAGCCGCCGTTCTTTTTCATGAAGCCAGCTGATGCCGTGGTGCCCGCCGAGGGCGTGATCGCCTATCCGCCGCTGACCGCCGATCTGCACCATGAAGTCGAGTTGGTGGTGGCCATCGGCAAGGGCGGCGTGGACATCGCCCCGGAAGATGCGTTTGCGCATATCTGGGGTTACGGCTTGGGCATCGACCTGACCCGCCGCGACCTCCAGGCCCAGGCGAAAAAGCTGTCGCGGCCGTGGGAATGGGCCAAGGCCTTTGATGAGTCGGCACCTTGCACTCCGCTGCGGCCGGTGAGTGCCGTCGGCCACCCGGGCACTGGGCGAATCTGGCTCAAGGTGAATGGCGAGCAACGTCAAGTGGGCGATCTGGCAGACCAGATCTGGTCGGTCAGTGAGGTGATCAGCCACGCGTCCAAATCCGTGGCGCTGAAAGCCGGCGACTTGATCTTTACCGGCACCCCGGCGGGCGTCGGCGCCTTGCAACCGGGCGATGTGGTGACCGCCGGGATCGACGGCCTGGCGGAGCTGAGCTTCACCCTCGGCCAGGGTTGACGCTACAGTGGTGCCCAGGCCCTCCGAGAAGTACGTATGCCCGGCACCCGCATCACCACCTATGGCATGGAACAACGCAGCGACCGCTCCGACTTCTACATCCGCGACAAGCGGGGCAGGGCGGCGCTGACCAGTCCCCATCGCCACGAATATTTCCAGATCCAGATCAACCTGGGTGGCGACACCGTGCAGCACATCGGCGGTGCGGTGCGCCCGTTCCCGAAAAAGGCCCTGGCCTTTATCCTGCCCCATCGCCTGCACGTGATTCCCCATCCCGACGACGGCGACTTCATGCTGATCAATTTCAGCCAGGGTTTTTTCCTGCCGCAACTGACCTGCGACCCGCTGGACCTGGAAGACATCCCCATCGGCCAGGCGCCGGAGCTGTCGCCGTTCCGCTTCCAGGAGCAGTTGGACTTCATCCTCGACGACGCGGCCTTCGAAGAAGTCAAAACCTGGCTGGAACACATGCGCACCCTGGACGCCCACCGCAGCTTCGGCGCCCGGGAGCGGCTCAAGGGTTACCTGTTCCAGTTGATCGGGCTGGTGTGCGAACAGTACGCCGAACCGCTCCAGGCCTTCGCCGCCAACAACGCCACCCGGCGTGGGCGCAAGGATGCCCTGGCCCGGGTGCAAGGCTACATCCGCGAGCATTTGCACGAGCCGTCGCTGAACCTGACGGATGCCGCGGCGGCGGCGTTCCTGTCGCCCAACTACCTGACCCACCTGTTGCGCAAGGAAACCGGCAAACCCTTCTCCCAGTTGGTGCTCGACCGGCGCATGCAACTGGCGCGCACGCTGCTGCTCAACAGCCCGCAGATGATCGGCGCGATTGCGCACCGTTGCGGGTTTACCGACGAGGCGTATTTTTCCCGGTGTTTCCGCAAGGCCCACGGGCTGGCGCCGGGGCAGTTCAGGCGGCGTGAGCAGGATTAACGCGCAATCCGGCTGACTGTTTTACAAATCCACCACAACCGATGTGTTTCAATTTACATACAATTGAGCGTCTCATCGGGAGGCGGTGCACATGGGTTCGGTTATACGGTTGGCAACTCCGGGCGATATCAATGCCATTTTCGACATTCGCACCGCCGTGGTGCAGAACCACTTAAGCCGCGAGCAGATGGCTGAGCTGGGCATTACCCCGCAAGTCGTCGCCGACAGCATGCGCGAGGCGCCTTGCGTATGGCTTGCCGAACTGGACGGCAGGCCTGTCGCGTTTGCAATGGTTGATCTTGCCGAAGGCGAGGTGTTCGCCCTGTTTGTATTGCCGTCTCACGAGAACCTTGGGTTGGGCCGCCAATTGATGGCAGTGGCCGAGGCCGCGCTGTTCGAGCACCACGACACGCTCTTCCTGATCACGGATGGGCGGGATCAGATCCGTGCCAACGGTTTTTACCAGCGGCTTGGCTGGGCAGTGGTCGACACGGCCGAGGGCGACGATGTTCGCTATCAGAAACACAAGGTGCAATGAGTGTATGAGTGAGCTGGAACCCCCTCAATCCAACGCCTTGCGCTATTTTGGCGTCGGCGTTCTATGTGTCGCGGTGTTGTTGGGGACTTATTTCGTTCGGCTCAATGCCCAGGTCGACCGGCAGCGGGAAGAGGCGGCGGAGCGCCTGGCGTTATGCCGTCAGGCAGCCAGTGTTTCGCGCGCCACGCCCCAGGACGAACTTGTGTTGGTGGATCCGTGCAAACACCTGTATCAGCACTATTTGAAGAAGCCCACGCACTTTTAATCAATAACCTTATTTTTATCGCGGAATTAAACAGCGAAGTTTGTTTAACGATGCGCTGTTATTGCACCAAAAAGTGGCATTTCCAATAATCGGATCCATTAAAAAAGTGTGGTTATTGAATGACTTAGCGCTGTTTTAATCCGACGAAAGGTTGAAAATTATCTTGTTACAAGTTTTCCCGCTGGGTAATATAGCCGGGCGTTCACCTCCCACGGTTTATGCATTTTTAAATCCCAAGTTTCCATCAGCTACTTGGGATTTTTTTTGCCCGCGATTTGAGCGTTGTATCAATCCTCTACGTCGGCAAACTCTGCGCGCATCCGCCCATTGCGCTTGGCCTGGTACAGCAATTTGTCGACGGCTTCGACAAAGGCCAGCGCCGCGCCGCCCGGCGTTACCGTGCAAGTGCCTACGCCCAGGCTCAGTGTCAGCAGGTCCGACACCGCCGAGTGCTCATGCGCGATCTGCTGCTGGCGGATCAAGTGCAGGCAGCGTTCGGCCACGCGCCGTGCCGACTCGGCATCGGTTTCCGGCAACAACCACACAAATTCCTCGCCGCCGATGCGCGCAATGAAGTCCCGTGGCCGGTTGGCCGCCTGCGACAGCGTGCGTGCCACCTGGCGCAGGCATTCGTCGCCCTTGATATGCCCGTAGAGGTCGTTGTACTGCTTGAAATAGTCGATATCCAACAGGATCAACGACAGCGGCAATTGGCTGCGCTGGGCGCTGGTCCATTCCCGCGCCAGCACGGTGTCGAACATGCGCCGGTTGGCGATGCCGGTGAGGCCGTCCTGGAACGAATACTCCTCCAGCTGCTTCTGCAGGCGAATCAGGTGTTCTTCGGTCTTCTTGCGCTCGCTGATGTCGAACATGAAGCCGATCAGCGCCTGCACCTCGCCGTCCTTGCGCTCCACGTGCACCACGTCGCGAATCCACACGTACTCACCGCTGGCGGTCAGCGCCCGGTAATCGGCTTCATGATCGACCCCGGCGCGGGACTGCGAGACGCAGAAGTTGACCACGTATTCGCGGTCATCCGGGTGCATGCGTTCCACCCAGTCGTCCACGGTGGCCCAGCTCTGTGGCGTCCAGCCCAGCAGCGCCTCGATTTGCGGGCCGATGTAGCTGAAGGTCATGGTCGGCCAGTCGATGCGCCAGGGGATGGCCTTGGTCGATTCCAGCAACGTCTTGTACACAGCACTGTCGGGTTCGATCAAAGGTTCGATACTCATGCGGGGTGCTCTCGGTGTCGGAAAAAACCAGAGCATCTGGCCATCATCGCCAGGAAGCAAGCCCTTCGCGTGGCATCGGATAAGAGGGGGGCTGTGTGGTTTTTCTGGCGTCAGCCGGCCAGCGGTTTTAGCCGAAATGCGCACCAAGTATCACTTTTGAATTAATTCCCGGGCAGTTTGAAAAAGCTCATCTACCCTAGACGGATCACGTCCTCCGAGCTCCGAACAGGGAAGGGTGCCCGCATGATTTCGATCGCCGAGTTTCGCCACATCATGGAGTCGGGCTTCCTGCCCCTCGCCTGTGACTGCTCATTGAACAGCGACGGTTCGCTGCGCATCAACATCTTCGACCCGGCCTCCGGGCGCGTCGACCTGCTGCTGCCCCGTGTGTCGCCCCAGGGTCTGGACAGCATCCGTTCCATCTCAAACCTGATTGGCGAACTGCGCACCGAGATCAAGGCCGGGCGCAGGGGTTTTGCAGCGGTCAGTTAGCGGATCAGGAGATCGCTTGTGCCGTCGGGGTAGTCACTACCCCGTAACCGCGCCAGCAGCAATGCTCGCGGTGCCCCGGCAGGAACACGCAGCCGCCAAGGTTCATGAGCAGGACGGCGGCAACCAGCAGTGAAATTCGACGAGACATGGTGATTTCCTCAAGGTGATGGGCGTCGCCAACCAACAGAACGCGCCTGTCGATTACCAACGGTTAACCCTTGAACGCGGCCATATGGATAAATCCGTCGCGACCTTTCAACAATTTCATCAACTCCCCGCAAACCCTGGGCAATACTGGCCCTGCCTGCCGTCCTGAGCGGTCGCGATAAAAAGTTCTTTTTGTTGCGACGGATTTTCGGACACCTGCCGTTCAACCCTACAACTGCGATCACTGGCGATCGCCGATGAAGGAGTTGTCATGAGACTTGCACGACCGCTGGCCAAATTACGTTATGCCCTGTTGATCCCGCTGGCACTGGCCGTCCTGGTCAGCACGCCGACCTTTGCCCAGACCGAAGTGATCATCCGCGAAGCGCCACCGCCGATGCGCGTCGAGGCCGTTCCCGTCGAACGCCCTGGCTATGTGTGGGATCGCGGGCACTGGCGCTACGAAGGGCGCGGTTATGCCTGGGTACCGGGCCACTGGCAGCCGGTGATGCGCAACGCCCGTTGGGAACCTGGCCACTGGGAATCGCGCGGCCCCAACTGGTACTGGAGAGAAGGGCACTGGATCCGCTGAGCATTCCGTCAACCTGACCCTTAGCTATCGGACCGAGACTTGCCCTATTGAAAGACACTGATCCGGACGTTGAGCTGTTGGCCCGCATCGGTAACAACGAACCGGCGGCCATCAACGAAATGGTGACGCGCAAACTGCCGCGTTTGCTCGCGCTCGCCAGTCGGATCCTCGGGGATGCCGACGAGGCCAGGGACGTGGCCCAGGAAAGCTTTCTGCGTATCTGGCGCCAGGCTGCAAGCTGGCGCAGTGGCGAAGCGCGTTTCGACACCTGGCTGCACCGCGTGGCACTCAACCTGTGCCACGACCATTTGCGTCGGCGCAAGGAGCGCCCGTTGCGCGATGAGGAGGCGATGAGCGAGGTGGTCGACACAGCGCCTGCGCCCGATGAACAGCTGGAAGCGGCCGCCCGCAGTGAGCGCATGGCGGCGGCGTTGGCGTCGCTGCCTGATCGCCAGCGTGAAGCGATTGTGTTGCAGTATTACCAAGAGCTGTCGAATATCGACGCCGCGGCGCTGATGAACATCAGCGTCGAGGCACTGGAGAGCTTGCTGTCACGGGCCCGGCGCAACCTGCGCAGTTACCTTGACGACACACCCGGGCCCGCCCGCCCAGGAAGGGGAAAACCATGACGCCTGAACGATTTGCCCAATTGGCCGAGGCTTACGGCGGCCACTTGCACCGTTGGCCGCGCGCCGAACAGGCCGAGGCCCAGGCCCTGCTGGACGCAGGCGATGCCAGCCTCCTTGAGGTGCTGCATCAGGCGCGATGGCTCGACGGCCAGCTGGACGGCTATCAACTGGCACCCGTCGACCCGGCGCTGGCGCGGCAGATTCGCCAATCGTTTCCCCAGCGCCAGTCCTTCTGGGCGCGCTACGCCGGCTGGCTGTCGCCGGCCGGTTTTGTTGGCGTGGGCATCGCCGGGGTCGCCGCCGGAATCCTGGTGGCATCGTTGAGCGTGCCGTTGCCCATGCTTGGCCCTGAAGTACTGCCGAGTGTCTTCGACCAGGGCGACGCCGAAGTCGTCTTCACCGTCAACGCCGAGGAAAGCGAGCAATGACCCCGTCACCCAAGTACCTGAAGCCGCTGCTGGTTGTGTCGGTGTTGTTCAACGTGTTTTTGATCGGCGGTGTCGGCGGTGGCTTGTACCATTGGTTGGCGAACACCAAGCCCGCCGAGGCGGTGGTTAACCAGCATGGCCTGCGCCAGGCGATGGTCAAGCTGCCGCCGGAACGGCGCAAGGAACTGCGCCAGTTGTTGCGCCAGAACCGCGCCGACAGCCAGCCGCTGGTACTTGCCGGGCGCGAGGCGCGGCTGGACGTGATCAAGCAACTGGAGGCGCCGACTCTCGACCGTGAGGCGTTGGTGACGGATTTGGGCAAGGCCCGGGAGGCGGACATGGCGCTCAGGGCGCTGGTGGACAACACCCTGGCGCAGTTCGCCAGCACCTTGCCCCGGGATGAGCGCCAGCGGTTGGTGGAGGCGTTGTATATGAAGGGGCAGGCAAAGGGCAAGGTCGCCAAGAGCCACTGAAGATCGTTCCCACGCTCTGCGTGGGAATGCCGCCCCGGACGCTCTGCGTCCAGTTGGCGATGCAAGGTTCAAGTCTTGTGCAGTGGTGACGCGGAGCGTCACGGGATGCGTTCCCACGCAGAGCGTGGGAACGAGCATTAATCACCGGATGGCATCGCCTGGGTCTGACTGACAGACCGAGGTGCCTGCATCGCGGGCAAGCCCGGCTCCCACATGAGCTCGCTGCGAAACTGAATATATGAAGATCGTTCCCACGCTCTGCGTGGGAACGCCGCCCCGGACGCTCTGCGTCCAGTTGGCGATGCAAGGTTCAAGTCTTGCGCAGTGGTGACGCGGAGCGTCACGGGATGCGTTCCCACGCAGAGCGTGGGAACGA
>NZ_JBSVWQ010000028.1:0-49427 GCF_054071215.1 Pseudomonas sp. SDO5522_S412
TTTTGATCTTGATCTGACTGCCCCAATAAGCCCGAGGCCGAACGCAGGTATTGCGGAGCCCTTTGCCTACTTTGGGCTGGGCCGGCATTCCGGCTTTTCCAAAGTGAGCCGCTGTAAGAGCGGAACCATAGGCCGCCGTTACCCAAATAACGGATATGCCCCCTCAAATCCCCCGCAACGCCAAAATCGCCAAATACAGCAGCACCACCCCACAAGCCCCATAGCTAACCCTCTGCCACATGGGCGAAGCATTCCGCCGCAGCAAGTTGACCAACCCCGCAATCAAAAAGCACGACAACACCGAAGCCAGCATAAACCCCGCAAAAAACATCAACGTCTGCCCATGGCTAGGCGCCGCTCCGACTATCCCCGACAACGCACTCCCCAGCGCCCCCCAATAGACAATGTTCTTCGGATTGGCCAGGGAAATCGCCGCCCCCACCACCAGCGCATTCTGCCCGGACCTGGCCGGCGCACTCCCGGCCTCTGGCAAGTGCCAGGCATCCATCAGGCTGCGAATCCCGAGCCAGGCCAGATACAGCCCACAAACGGCCGTCAGCGGCACCCGCACCGACTCATGCTGGATCAACAACGCCATGCCCGTAAGCCCGATCACCGCCCACACGGCATCGCCCACCAGCGAACCGATCTGCACCAACAGCGCAGGGGTAAACCCATGCAGCAGCCCACGGCGCAGCGTCTCCGCCAGCACCGCCCCCGGCGACAGGCAAAACACAAACCCAAACACCAGCGCCGAAAAAAAGATCGTCAACATGCCTGCCTTCCTTCAAGTGATGGCCGGCATTTTAGGGAAGGGTGTGTAAGTCGTCTTGAACCAGATTGCGCTTTTCAGCCCTTGAGCACGCGTTGATAGCGCCCCGGTGTGATCCCGTAGGCCGCCCGGAAATGCCGATTCAGATGGCTCTGGTCAGCAAACCCCAAGGCATGGGCAACCTGCGACGCCGCAACGCCTGAGCGCAACAGCCCCTTGGCGCGCCGGGTACGCAGTTGCATCGCCCACTGGCGTGGACTCAGCCCGGTTTCTTTCTGAAAAGCCCGCAGCAGATGGAATTTCGACAGGCCCAACTCGTCACCAAGGGTCTCGAGTGCCACCGCCTGGTGCAGGTTTTCAGCCAGCAATTCCTGGGCCTTGATCACCAACCCGCGTCCCACCGCAGTGCTGCCAGGCAAGCGGACGCCGCTGCAACCGACGACTTCGCCGAGCAGCACCACCAGGGCTTCCTCACTCAGCTCCCGGGCCAGCGGATCGACACTCAACGCACCTTCAATCGCCCCGGCGAGTTTCATCGCCAACGCCGGCTGGAAGCACAGCGAACGGTCGAACTCCAGGTGCGCCAGGCCCAGATCAGCCGCCAATTGCTCGGCAGTCGCATACAAGCTGACAAACCGCCACGGCTGCCCTTCGGCCGCGCCGCCGCCTTGAATCTGCCCCGGGTTGTACAGGGTGATGCTGCCGGGGCCGGCCTCGAAGGTGCGACGATCCAGCCACACCTGTTCCTCGCCGAGCAGGTTGACGCCGATCACGCATTCATCATGGCTGTGGCGGGCAAATGTCAGGCCGGTGCAGGCGGTGCTGCTGACTTCGTAGTTGCCCAGCCAGGCGTGCTGCATGGAACTCATTGAGGGGGCTCGCTGTGACCGTTGCCCGCGAGCATACGCCGGAAAAGGGCTTCAGATCGACCGTTGATTGACCCGTTTCGACAGCGCCTCGCTACTCTCCTTGCGCTCCGAATAACGGTCCACCAGGTCCGGGTGATCACGCAGCAGCAGGGTGAACCTCACCAGCTCTTCCATCACATCCACCACGCGGTCGTAGAGTGCCGACGGCTTCATGCGGTCCTGATCGTCGAACTCCATAAAGGCCTTGGGCACCGACGATTGATTGGGGATCGTGAACATGCGCATCCAGCGCCCCAGCACCCGGAGCTGGTTCACGGTGTTGAAGGACTGCGAGCCACCGCAGACCTGCATCACTGCCAGGGTTTTGCCCTGGGTTGGCCGCACTGCGCCGAGCGCCAGTGGCACCCAGTCGAGTTGCGCCTTGAACACCGCCGACATCGAGCCGTGGCGCTCCGGCGAACACCAGACCTGGCCTTCAGACCACTGCATCAGTTCCAGCAGTTCCTGGACCTTGGGGTGGTCGTTGGGAGCATCGTCCGGCAGCGGTAAACCCAATGGATTGAAGATGCGCGTCTCGGCGCCAAAGTGTCGCAACAGTCGCGCCGCTTCTTCCACCAGTAGACGGCTGAACGAGCGCGGGCGAGTGGAACCATAGAGCAGCAGGATGCGTGGCGGTCGTTCAAATTGTTGAGGCGTGGACAGGTTTTGGTGCAGGTTGGGCAGGGTGCTCATCAGGCTCTCCGGTTATAGCGTGGCGATGCGATCGAGCTCGGCCTTGAGTTCAACGGGACTCAGGCTGGCGAACGGAATCTCGAAAAAAGCCCGGCAGCGCCGTTCAATGATTTCCAGGGTGGCGCGGAACGCGGCGTCGACCTGGGCTTCATCGCCTTGAACATCCGACGGGTCCTCCAACCCCCAATGTGCCTTCATGGCCGGGCCGAAATACACTGGGCAAGCTTCTCCAGCAGCCTTGTCGCACACGGTGACGACGATGTCCGGCGGGCTGCCTTCAAAGGCGTCGTTGCCCTTGCTGTACAAGCCTTCGGTGCTGATGCCGGCGGCCTTCAGCGTGGTCAGGCTGCGTGGCAGCACCTGGCCCTTGGGGAAACTCCCGGAGCTGATGGCCTGGAAACCGTCCGGCGCCAGATGGTTGAACAAGGCTTCCGAAAGAATGCTGCGGCAGCTGTTGGCGGTGCACATGAACAGGACTTTCATCAAGCGAACTCCGTCAGAAACTCAGGCGCAAGGCCAGGGCGGCGAGGGTGATCAACAGTACCGGCAGGGTCAGCACGATCCCGACCTTGAAGTAGTAACCCCAGGTGATGGTGATGCCTTTGCGTGCCAGGATGTGCAGCCAGAGCAAGGTCGCCAGGCTGCCGATAGGGGTGATTTTGGGGCCGAGGTCGCTGCCGATCACGTTGGCGTAGATCATCGCGTCCTTGACCACGCCCACGGCGTGGCTGGCCTCGATGGAGAGCGCGCCGATCAGCACGGTTGGCAGGTTGTTCATCGCCGAAGACAGCAGCGCGGTGAGTACACCGGTGCCCAAGGCCGCGCCCCATACGCCATAGCTTGCGAAGGTGTCGAGCCAGGTCGCGAGGTAGTCGGTCAGCCCGGCGTTACGCAGGCCGTAGACCACCAGGTACATGCCCAGGGAGAAAATCACGATCTGCCAGGGCGCTTCCTTCAGCACCTTGCGGGTGGAGATTTTGTGGCCCTTGGCGGCGATCACCAGCAGTAATATGGCGCAGGCGGCAGAAATTGCGCTGATGGGAATGCCCAGCGGTTCCAGGGCAAAGCAGCCCACCAGCAGGATGCCCAGCACCCACCAGCCGGCGCGGAAGGTGGCGCGGTCGTGGATCGCACTGGCAGGGTCGTCGAGGTCTGCCGGGTCGTAGGTTTGCGGAATGTCCCGGCGGAAAAACCACAGCAATACGGCGAGGGTCGCGGCGACGCTCACCAGGTTCACCGGCACCATCACTGCGGCGTATTCGTTGAAGCCGATCTTGAAGTAGTCGGCCGAGACGATGTTCACCAGGTTGGAGACTACCAGCGGCAGGCTCGCGGTGTCGGCGATAAACCCGGCGCCCATGACGAACGCCAGGGTGGCTGCCGGGGAAAAGCGCAACGCCAGCAGCATCGACATCACGATGGGCGTGAGGATCAGCGCCGCGCCGTCGTTGGCGAACAAAGCCGATACCAGCGCGCCCAGCAGCACCATGTACGCGAACAGTCGCCGACCACGCCCACGGCCCCAGCGCGCCACATGCAAGGCAGCCCAGGCAAAGAAGCCCGCCTCATCCAGCAGCAGGCTGATGACGATCAGCGCGACAAAGGTCCCGGTGGCGTTCCAGATGATGTGCCACACCACCGGGATGTCGGCCAGGCTGATAACCCCGCACGCCAGGGCCAGGATCGCACCCATCGTGGCGCTCCAGCCCACGCCCAGGCCCTTGGGCTGCCAGATGACCAAAATGATGGTGAACAGAAAGATAGCAACGGCTACAAGCATGAAAAGCTCTCCGCAGGATCAGCAGCAGGCGCTGGCCCGTTGTGGTCGGTCACCCATGGTTTCCAGACGCTGGGCGTCTGTTTTTAACCAGGCTTGGTTGGCTTGCAGGGTGGTGTCGAGCACTGCCGTCACCCACTCCGGCAAGGCCGGGTTGAGGCGGTAATAAATCCACTGGCCCTGGCGACGGTCCAGCAGCAACCCGCAACTGCGCAGTTGCGCCAGGTGGCGGGAGATTTTCGGCTGGCTGTCGTCCAGAGCATGGATCAATTCGCACACGCAAAGTTCGCCTTCACGCAGGATCAACAACGTCAGCCTGGCGCGGGTGGCGTCGGCCAGGCATTTGAAGACGTTGGGCGGGGAGAAAAGATCTGACATGGTCAGTGCCTTGATACATATGGAAATACGAATATACGGATTTCCATATATATTAGTCAAACCTTGTTTCGATTGACCTGCGTCAAGTGCCCGACAATCGATGACAAGTGGTTGAAATTAAACTGAAACACAAATGTCCTAAAGTGCCTGCCCATTGGTGATGAAGGAAGAAAACGTGTGACCCGTGCCACTCGCAACCTGCGCAAGACCCTGGATTCCGTCGCGGACAATAACGAAACCGCGGCGTTTGACCTGATGCGCGCCGTCGAAAAGCTCAGCGATGAAGTGCTGCGCCAGCGCCTGCTCAATACCATCCACCGGCTCAACCAGGACGCCCACGAACTGCGCGAAGCCCGGGACGCGGTGGAGCGGGTGTCGGTCAAACTGGCTTGAGCACGATCGTTCAAGACAATCCCTGATACCGCTGGCATGCTTGTCGACTGACTGTCGATGAGCTTGTTGTGTATGCCTAACGCTCTGCCTCTGAATGCCTTTTCCCGTGGCGCGATTGCGATCATTCCATTGTCCCTGGCGTGTGCGCCGTGGGGATTGCTGGCCGGTTCGACTGCAATTGATGCCCAATTCACGCCGCTGGAAGCCCAGGGGCTGTCGACCATCGTGTTTGCCGGTGCCGCACAATTGGTGGCCATCGGTATGGTCAAGAGCGGCGCCAGCCTGATTTCGATCCTGCTGACCACCTTGCTGCTGACCTCCCAGCATTTGCTCTACGGCATGCACATGCGTCCCACGCTGTCGCCGCTCAAACCACGGTGGCGCATGAGCCTGGGCTTTTTGCTGACCGACGAATTCTTCGCCCTGGTCAGCCAGTACGACCGCCAGACCTTCAATCGCTGGTACGCCCTGGGCGTCGGCCTGACGTTCTATATCATCTGGAACGTCTTTACCTTCGCCGGCATCGTGCTCGGCAAAAGCATTCCCGGGCTGGATCAACTGGGCCTGGAATTCTCGATCGCAGCGACCTTTATCGCCCTGATCACCCCGGTAGTGCGCGACGTGCCGACCATCGTCTGCGTAGCCGTGTCGTTGCTGTGCTCGGTTTGGCTGAGCTACCTGCACTGGGAATCGGCGGTGGTGGTGTCCGGTGTGTTGGGGATGAGCGCAGGGTTTGCCTGCAAGCGGCTGGGAGTAGGGCAGCAATGATCTTCGTGATGATTTTTGGCATGGGCCTGATCGTGTTTCTCAACCGCTACCTGTTTCTCGAGCCGCGCCTGCCGGTGCGCCTCAATCGCGGGGCGCGGGAGTTTCTCGGGTTTGCCGTACCGGGGATGCTCACCGCCATCTGCGGCCCGATCATTTTCCTGGCTGATCACAAGCTCAACCTGAGTGTGGGCAACCCCTACCTGCTGGCCGGAATCAGCGCCGTGGCGTTGATGTTCTGGACCCGCAGCGTACTGATCACCGTGTTGCTGAGCATGGCGCTGTTCTATCTGTTCCGCTGGCTGCTCTGACCAGCAAACTCCTGCTACGGGGGGGAGCAAAACCAAGGCAAAAAAAAGCCTGCGGGAGGGCAGGCTGGAAGGGAGACTTCTTAAAAATGAGCCTGCCGACTATAGGCGGCGAGGTCTTCCTTCACAGTGAAACAAAGTTCATGAATCTGTCAGCTATTCGATAACCGGGGCGGCGGCTTTCTTGTTGGCTTTCGCCTCGGCCGCCAGGCATTCCAGGGCAAATTGCTCGGTGTAGGTCATCTGGATCGGGGTGCTTTCGCCCTTCACGGTGCGCTCGCCGTCAAGGATGTAGCGGATGCGCTTGTCGGTCACGCCGATGCGTTTGGCGATCCACGAAGGCGTCTGGCCGATGCGGCTGATCAGCTTGTCGGCGTAGTCGGTGGAGGGGTTGTAGCGCTCGGCATTGGGTGTCATGGGGTTTCCGGGTAAAAGCGGGTTCGTAAGTAGGCGGCAGGGTGACGCAATAATCCTTCGGTGTCGCCTGCTAATGGTACAGTCGCGTTTTTTCCAAGGAAGCTTCGGTATGCGGATGGTGGTAATTGGCGCTTTGGTCCTGGCATCGCTGGCCGGTTGCGCGGGCTCGAAGATGAAAGAGGCGCGTACCGGCGCGCCCTACAAAACCCTGGCCTCGGACAAGGCTCCGCTGGTGGTTGCCCAGTGCATCCAGTTCGGCTGGCAGGATGAAGCGGTGTTCGGGGTGGATGCCGGTGGTTTCATGGAGCCTGCACAGGCTGGTGGCTTCACCATCTACACCACGGCAGGTGACTATTTTGTCGACGTGCGCAGTGCCGGCGCCGGCGCCTCCGTCAACTATTACGCGGCCCAGGATGACTATCCGGCCAAACGCCGCCTGGCGGCACTGGCGACCTGCCTGTAATCCATTACGTTAGAAAAGTTCAGAAATGCCCTGCGGACAGTCCCGCAGGCATTGTTTTAGTATTTTCCCGCTCACCCGGCGTGACGGCTCTTTACCGGTACAGGGATGTCGAGGCCGGAGCGTCGGGAGGGCAACTGTTTTCTAGCGGGGCATGTACCCCAGGTGCCAGCGCCGCGGAATCTTCAGCGACACCAGCCCCAACAGCGCCGACAGCACCCCGCTGACCAGCAGCGCACGAATCCCCATGTGGTGCTCCAGCAACGCACCGATCACCGCACCCACAAACATCCCGGCCCACGGGATCAGTTGCACGCGCCAGCCGTTGCGGCGTTCACCGAGCATCCAGCGGCCCAGCCCGCGACCAAAGCGTGACAGCGCCCCGGTGACATAGGTAAGCCCCACGGGCAACCCGTTCACTTCTTCGACGGCGGCATTCAGCATGCCCATGGCGATGATCGCTGCCAGCAACGCCGGCAATTGATCGGCGAACGGCCAGGCCGCAGCCCCGCACAGCAGGGTGGCGATGCACAGCAACAGGGGCAGGGCGTGGCGCCGGCTGACGCGGCTGACCATCACGCCCAGCGCATTCCCGGCGATAAACGTCGCCACCAGCAGTGTCAGGCGCGCGGTAAGGCCCAGGTCGCCTTCGCTGATCGCCACGGCGAGGCGCGTGGTGTTGCCGCTCATGAACGACACAAAATCCCCGCTGGCCATGAAACCAATCGCATCGGTCATGCCCGCCAGCACGGAAAGGCTCGCCACCAGCAGCAACCCGACACGCCCGCGCCATTTGTGGCGATGCAGCAAGGCGGCGTTGGTGTACGGCTTCAGGGATGAAGGCAGCATGGGGCCGGGTTCCTCGGTGAGATTATCCGGCCACTACCGTAGGGCGCTTCGTGCTCCGCTGCAATGACTTGGCGCACTTACAGGCGTTCGGCCAGTTGCTCCAGAAACATCGCCAGCCCGACTTCCTCGGCCTTCAAGCCTTTGCGCACTCGGGGCTTGGGCAGTTTCGCCAGTTCGCCCAGGCTGAAATGCTCCAGCACCGCCGGGTGGATGTAGCACTTGCGACACACCGCCGGGGTGTTGCCCAGTTGCTTGGCAACGTTCTTGACCATCTCCACCACATGTTTCTTGGCGTCGGATTCCGGCTGCCACTCAAGCTCGCGCAGCACTGCCAGCGCCAGGGCGCTGCCGGCCCAGGTGCGGTAGTCCTTGGCGGTAAAATCCGCGCCGGTCAGGGTGTGCAGGTAGGCATTCACATCGGTGGAACTGACGGTATGGCGCTCGCCGTTCTCGTCCAGGTACTGGAACAGGTTCTGCCCCGGCAACTCCAGGCAACGCTTGATCACCGTGGCCAGGCGCCGGTCCTTGACGCTGATCTGGTGCTCGATGCCGCTCTTGCCGCGAAACTGGAACAGGATCTCACTGCCCTTGATATCCACATGGCGGGTGCGCAGGGTGGTCAGGCCGTAGGAGCGGTTGTCGCGGGCATATTGGGTATTGCCGACGCGGATCAGGGTGGCGTCGAGCAGCAGCACCACCGTGGCCAGGACCTTTTCCCGATTGAACCCTGGCGCCTCGATCTGTGCTTCCAACTGTTTGCGCAACTTGGGCAGCGCGCTGCCGAACTGTTGCAGCCGGGAGTATTTGTCGGTGTCGCGCACCTCGCGCCAGCGCGGGTGGTAGCGGTACTGCTTGCGCCCCCGGGCATCCCGCCCGGTGGCCTGCAGATGGCCGCGCGGGTCGGCGCAGATCCACACATCGGTATAGGCCGGCGGCACTGCCAGTGCGTTGATGCGTTTGATTTCGTCGGCATCGGTTATGCGTGTGCCGTCGGCCTTGAAGTATTGGAATTTGCCCCGCAGCTTTTTGCGGGAGATCCCGGGCTGGGTATCGTCGACGTAATGCAGGTCGCGGGGCAGGTCGGCAAGCAACGCAGGATCGGGCATGGCGCAAATTCCTTGGCAGGTATTTCTGATTGACCGCAGGGTTTTACGGTCGTGCCAACAAGTTTGCTCCCCCATAGCAGCTGTCGGGCAGTCAGGCCAGTACCGCCACCGCCTTGATTTGCGCCCACAGCGTCTGGCCGGGATGCAGCTGCAACTGGTCCCGCGAGTAACGGGTGATGCGCGCCAGCAGCGGCGTGCCGGCGGCGTCCAGGCTTACCAGCACGTGGGCTGCGTTGTCCGCCGGGATTTCCTGGGTCACCGTCACCGGCAGGCGATTGAGGATGCTGCTGTGTTCCTCGGCCTGCAGGCTCAAGCTGACGTCCCGCGCCTGGATCTTGAAACGCAACTGTTTGCCCAGCGCCAATGGTGCATGGGCCACGCGCATCTGCAATTGGCTCGCGGGCAATTGCAGGGTGAGCAACTGGTAATGCGCGTCGTAGGCGCTGACGGTGCCGTTGATCACCACACCGGCGTCGTCGCCCAGGGCCATGGGCAGGTCCAGCCGGGCCAGGGTTTCGCCGATGGGACCGCTGGCCAGGGCCTTGCCGTCGCTGAGCAACACGATGTGATCAGCCAGGCGCGCCACTTCGTCCTGGGCATGGCTGACGTACAGCACCGGAATCTCCAGTTCGTCATGCAGGCGTTCGAGATACGGCAGGATCTCGCTTTTGCGTTTGCTGTCCAGCGCGGCCAACGGTTCATCCATCAGCAACAGGCTCGGGCTGGTGAGCAGGGCGCGGGCGATGCCGATGCGCTGGCGCTCACCGCCGGAAAGGTGCTGCGGATGGCGCTCCAGCAGGTGGCCGATGCCCAATAGTTCGGTGGCGTGGCTCATCTCCACCCGGCGTTGCTGGCGCGGGATGCGCTTGAGGCCGAACTCCAGGTTGGCCAGTACCGACAAATGCGGGAACAGGCTGGCTTCTTGAAACACGTAGCCCAGGGCGCGTTTGTGGGGTGGCACGAACAGTCCTTTGCGGCTGTCTTGCCAGACCTCGTCGTTGATCTGCACGAAACCCTCCTCAGCCCGCTCCAGCCCGGCGATGCAACGCAGGCAGGTGGTCTTGCCGGAGCCGGAATGGCCGTACAGCGCCGTCACCCCACGACCGGGCAGGTGCAGGTCGACGTCCAGGGCAAACCCGGAATACTTCAGTTGCAGGCGTACCTCGATCATCGACATCAGCTCCAGCCCGCCTTGGTTTTACGGCTGGAGTAGAGCGCCAGCAACACCAGGAAAGAAAACACCACCATGGACCCGGCCAGCCAGTGGGCCTGGGCATATTCCATGGCTTCGACGTGGTCGTAGATCTGCACCGAGACGACCCGGGTCTTGTTGGGAATATTGCCGCCGATCATCAGTACCACGCCGAACTCGCCGACGGTGTGGGCAAAACCGAGAATCGACGCGGTGATAAACCCCGGGCGCGCCAGGGGCAGGATCACCGTGAAAAAGGTGTCCCAGGGATTGGCCCGCAAGGTCGCGGCCACTTCCAGCGGGCGAGTGCCAATGGCGGAGAAGGCGTTTTGCAACGGCTGCACCACGAACGGCATCGAATAGATCACCGAGCCAATCACCAGCCCGGCGAAGCTGAAGGTCAGGGTGCCCAGGCCCAGCCATTGGGTGAACTGGCCGAAGTAGCCGTTGGGGCCCATGGTCAGCAGCAGGTAGAAGCCGATCACCGTGGGTGGCAACACCAACGGCAAGGCCACCACCGCGCCAATGGGGCCGCGCCACCACGAGCGGGTGCGCGACAGCCACAGGGCTATCGGAGTGCCGATGATCAGCAGGATGACCGTGGTCAGCGACGCCAGTTTCAGGGTCAACCAGATCGCGGAAAAATCGGCACTCGACAGCGGCATTTACAGCTCGTAACCGTAGGACTTGATCACCGCGGCGGCTTTCGGACCTTTCAGGTATTCAACCAGGGCCTTGGCGGCGGCGCTGTCCTTGCCCTTGTTGAGGATTACCGCGTCCTGCTTGATCGGGTCATGCATCGACGACGGCACGATCCAGGCCGAACCGCTGGTGACTTTGCCGTCCTTGTAGATCTGCGACAGCGCTACAAAACCCAGTTCGGCGTTGCCGGTGGAGACGAACTGATAGGCCTGGGTGATGTTCTGGCCTTCAACGAGCTTGTCCTTGACCTTCTCGGTCAGGCCTTCCTTCGCCAGCACCTGGGTGGCGGCCAGGCCATAAGGCGCGGCTTTCGGGTTGGCGATGGACAGGTGCTGGAACTGGTTTTTCTTCAGCACTTCGCCCTTGCCATCGACGTAGCCTTCCTTGGCCGACCACAGTGCCAGGGTGCCGACCGCGTAGGTGAAGCGCGAGCCCTTGACGGTGTCGCCTTCGGCTTCGAGCTTCTGCGGGGTGGTGTCGTCGGCGCTGAGGAACACTTCAAACGGCGCGCCGTTCTTGATCTGGGTGTAGAACTGGCCGGTAGCGCCGTAGGCAGCGACCAGTTTATGGCCGGTGTCTTTTTCAAAGTCGGCGGCAATCGCCTGGATCGGTGCGGTGAAGTTGGCAGCCACGGCCACCTGTACTTCATCGGCACTCGCCGAGGAGAAGCCAAACGCGGCGATCAGGGTAGCGAGGGCCGTGGGGGCCAGGCGTGAGGCGCGAATCATCATCAAGAAGCTCCTTGGGGTTTGCGGCTTGTTATAGGCAGAAGGGGACTACCGCTATGTATGGGAATATATAGCGGTTGGCCACTGCCGGTACAGCGCAAAGTTGTCCCGGGAGTTCAGGTTCAGCGTCGGCCGAGTTTTTCCAGGGTTTGCGCGGCCAGTTCGAGCGTCAGGTCATAGCTGGAGATGTCTTTGCCGAGGCGCAGCGCCTGGCCCGACCACAAGTTGCTGAAGCCGGCTTCGTCCTTGGCCTTGAGCGGCATCAACGCACCGCCGGACAGCGGGAACGCCGGCGCCGTGGGGTTGATCGCGCCCAACTCACGCATTACGCGGTTGATGATGCCCCGCGCCGGGCGCCCGGTGAACAGGTTGGTCAGCGCGGTTTCACTGGCCTGGGCAGTGCGCAAGGCGTGGTGGTGTGACTTCGAGACGGTGGCCTCGGGGGTAAACAGGTACGCGGTGCCAATCTGCACCGCTGACGCGCCAAGGGCGAAGGCCGCGACAATGCCCCTGGCATCCCCGATGCCGCCGGCCGCAATCACCGGCACGCGCACGGCATCGACAACCTGTGGCACCAGCGCCATGGTGCCGATCTGGCTATTCAGGTCGTCGCTGAGGAACATCCCGCGATGGCCACCGGCTTCGTTGCCCATGGCGATGATTGCATCGCAGCCGTGCTGTTCCAGCCAGATGGCTTCTTCGACGGTGGTAGCCGACGACAGCACTTTCGCCCCGGTGGCCTTGACCCGGTCCAGCAGGGATTTTTCCGGCAGGCCGAAGTGAAAGCTCACCACTTCCGGGCGGAATTCTTCCACCACTTCACAGGCGGCGTTGTTGAACGGTGCGCGGTTGGAGACGGGCGTCGGCGCGTCAAAATCGGCGCCCAGCTCACGGTAGTAGGTTTCCAGCAGGTTCTTCCACTGAAGGTCGCGGTGAGCATCCGGCGTCGGTGGCTGATGGCAGAAGAAATTTACGTTCAGCGGCCGCGAACTGGCCTGGCGAATCGTGGTGAGTGCTTCGCGCAGTTGCTCGATGCTGAGCGCCGCCGCCGGCATTGAACCGAGGGCGCCGGCCTGATTGGCCGCAATCACCATGGCCGTGCTCGTGGCATTGGCCATGGGCGCCTGAATGATCGGTAACTCGATGCCCAGCAGGTCAAGAATTCGGGTGTCTGGCCAGGTGCTCATGGGACGCTTCTCCAACGGTGGAATGCTGTTCCGTCGTTTTAGCAGGGCCAGGCAGCACCAGGCCAGTCTGTATTATTCACTGGACGAATCCAGTGTTTCATGGGCGGTTATCAGTTGATGGCGTCACCCAGTACTTCATGAATCCGTTGGGCAATGTGCGCGGCGTGGGTTTCCAGGGCGAAGTGGCCGGTGTCGAGTAATTCCACCACGGCGTTGGGGTTGTCGCCTTTGTAGGCATGGGCGCCCGGCGGGATGAAGAAGGGATCGTTCTGGCCCCAGATCACCAGCGCCGGCACTTGCGTGGCCTTGAAAAACGCCTGGAACGCCGGGTACACCGTCAGGTTGTTGCGGTAGTCGAGGAACAGGTCCAACTGGATCTCGTCATTGCCTGGACGCTGCATCAGGAGCACGTCGAGCATGTAGGACTCCGGCGCCACCAGCTCCGGTTGCGACACGCCATGCAGGTACTGATAACGCGTGCCTTCCAGGCTGATGACCGCGTTGCGGATCACCTCGCGATTGGCCTGGCTCGGCTCGGCCCAGTAGGCCCGGATCGGATCCCAGGCGTCACCCAAACCTTCCAGGTAAGCATTGCCGTTTTGCGATATCAGCGCGCTGACCCGTTCCGGGTGGGCCACGGCGAGGCGCAGGCCCACCGGTGCGCCGTAGTCGAACACATAGAGGGCATAGCGACTGAGGTTCAGGGCCTCGACGAAGTGGCCAACGGTGATCGCCAGGTTATCGAAGCTGTAGTGGTAATTGCGTTCGGCGGGGACTTCAGTGAAGCCGAAGCCTGGCAAGTCCGGGGCGATGATCCGGTAACGGGTGGCAAGCAGCGGGATCAGGTCACGGTACATATGGGACGAACTGGGAAAGCCATGCAGCAGCAACAACACCGGCGCGGAGAGGTCGCCGGCTTCACGGTAGAAAATGCGCACACCATCGGCATCAACGTGCTGATAGCGAACAACCGGGGCTGAAATCGACATGATCGGAGTCCTCTGCGTAACTGGTTAAATTGATTTGTCGGGTTACTCGTTTTGCAGGCTGCGCTTGAAAATGTAACCTGTCAAATTAATTTATTGGGTTACTGATTAGCAAATTTAGTAACTATTCAAAAGCAAAATCAGCGGTTACGATGGCGCGGACTTGAAGAGGATTCGCCATGCCCGCCATCACCCCATCCCCATTGGAACCCTACGTCCTGGCTGATCATCCCGTGCTGGACATGCTCAATACCCGGGCGAATGTCGACGGTGTGCCCTTTGAATTCTGGCAAGGCGATGCCGATGTCGAGCGCTGGCTGGTGCGGCTTGGCTGGGCCGAGGAGGGCGCAGTACCGGTATTTGAGGAGGGGGCACTGCTGGGCGCGGCGCGGGGATTGCGGGAAGTGATCCGCGTGTTACTGGAACAGCGCAAGGCCGGCCAGCAGGGCGATCCCGCCGCGCTGAATGCGTTCCTGCGCAAGGCGGTCAGTCACCCGCAACTGGCTTGGCCGGCGCCTGGCGAGTTGCGGCTGGAGCGCCAGCGCAAGGTGCAGACTGCCGAGCAGTTCCTGGCGCCGATTGCCGAAGCCGCCGCGACGTTACTGGTGGAAGGGGATTTCGGCCTGGTCCGCACCTGCGAACATCCCGAGTGCGTGCTGTGGTTCTACGACCGCACCAAGGGCCACAAGCGCCGCTGGTGCAGCATGGCGCTGTGTGGCAATCGGCATAAGGTGGCCGAGTTTCGCAAGCGCAAACTGGTGTAGACGTCCTCAGGATTCTGCCGGGCTTTCGCGCTCCAGCAACTGCCGCTTGCGCTCGACACCCCAGCGGTAGCCCGACAGATTGCCGTCGGCGCGCACCACGCGATGGCAGGGAATCGCCACCGCCAGGCTGTTGGCACCACACGCCTGGGCCACGGCGCGATAGGCGGTCGGCGCGCCGATGCGCTGGGCGATCTCGGCGTAGCTGGCGGTGCACCCCACCGGGATTTCCCGCAAGGCTTGCCACACGCGTTCCTGAAACGCAGTGCCGCGCAAATCCAGGGGCAGGTCCAGGCCCAGGGCCGGCGCTTCGATAAAGCCCACCACTTGGGCGATCAATTGTTCGAAGTCGTGATCGGCACCCAGCAGATTGGCGCGGGGAAACTGGTCCTGCAGGTCGCGCACCAGTTTGTCCGGGTCATCCCCCAGCAGGATCGCGCACACACCGCGATTGCTCTGGGCCACCAGAATGGCGCCCAATGAGCATTGGCCAACGGCAAAGCGAATATCCGTGTTGGTGCCGCCGGCTTTGTAGTCGCGGGGCTTCATGCCGAGCAATTGGTCGGCAGCCTCATAAAAGCGGCTGTTGGAATTGAAGCCGGCGTCGTACAGCGCATCGGTCACCGAGTGCTGGCCCTTGAGGCCGTCCCGTACCTTGCGCGAGCGATGAGCGCTGCCGTAGCGCTTGGGCGTCAGGCCGGTCACCGCCTTGAACACCCGATGAAAATGGAACGGGCTCAAGCCGGCGAGGGCGGCCAGATCTTCAAGGGGCGGCAGGGTTTCGGCCTGTTCGATGTGCCGACAGGCCGCTGCCACCAGTTGCGCATGGCGTGCGGCCACCTGGGTCTGGTCCCCCGACGCGCGCTTGTTGGGCCGGTAGCCCGCCGCTTCAGCCTGTTGCGGGGTGTCGAAGAACTCGACGTTCTCCGGGCGCGGGCGCCGCGCGGAACTGCTGGGGCGGCAGTACACACCGGTGGTTTTCACACCATAGACGAAGGTCAAGTCGGCCTTGGCGTCACGGGCGACAATCGCGGCCCAGCGCGGGTCTTGTTCGGTGGCGTGGCGCGCGGTCATGGTGGTGGCTCCTGGTTGAAGAATGCCAGGTTAGTCCCGTGGGGCATTCCCATCACTCCGATGCTTGCGGTCAAATTCATCCGGCCGTGCGAAACGTCAGGTTGATGCGCTGCGGCCCCATGACCGGATGCGTGCCGGGCTTGATCGGCATCACGCCGTGAAAGCGCAGGCGGTCCACGCCGCCCCATACCACTACGTCGCCATGGAACAGCGAGACTTTTTGCGTCTTGTCGCTGCGCTCATGGCCGCCGAACAGGAAGATCGCCGGTAAACCCAATGACACCGAGACCACCGGGGCGGCATAGCGCCGCTCGTTCTTGTCCTGGTGCAGGGACATTTTCGCGCCTGGCACATAGCGGTTGATCAGGCAGGCATCCGGCTCGAAATCGTCGAAACCTGCATCTGCTGCCGCCGTCACGGCCAGTTCGCGCAATGCGGCCGGCAGGGCTGGCCAGGGTTGTTGGTTATTCGGGTCAATCGGGGAGTAGCGATAACCGGTGGAGTCGGTCGTCCAGCCCAATTCACCGCAACTGCTTAACGCCGCCGACATGGTAAAACCACCGGGCGTGACCATTTGCCGGAAGGGCGATTGAGCCAATACCCGTCGCAGCTCCGGTAGCAAACGCTCGACCCAGGGCAGGGCATAGCCTCTGAGGACGTAGGATTGTTCACCGATTTGCTCGCGCCCCGGGGGCTGTTGCAGCGCCTCATCGGCGAACAAATCGGCGGTTGATCCGGGAAGGGTCTTACTGCGCATCGTGAAAAATCACTCCCAAGGTATGCCGGGTACCACTGTGCAGAACACTGACCCCGTGGCGCAAGGTCACCCGATGAAACCCCCTCACACTCGGCATGGGTCGCTGATTGACCGCGAAGATTACCGCGTCACCCTGGTTGAGAGGGACAACCTGAGCCCGGGATTGCATTCTTGGCCGCTGCTCCGTCAGCACCAACTCCCCGCCACGAAAGTCCTCTCCCGGCTGCGACAACAGGATGGCAACTTGTAGGGGAAACACATGTTCCCCGTACAGATCCTGATGCAGGCAGTTGTAGTCGCCTGGACCGTATTGCAGCAATAACGGGGTAGGGCGTTGCTGCCCGGCAGCGTGGCAGCGGGCAATGAAGTCGGCATGGTGCGCCGGATAGGTGATCGGCAGGTTCATCTGTTCGTTCCAGCGATTGGCCTGGGGCGCCAGGAACCCATACAGCTGTTCACGCAGCGCGCGGATCGGCGCTGGCAGCGGGTAGCGGAAATATTTGTATTCGCCCCGGCCAAAGCCGTGCCTGGCCATCATCACATGGGAGCGAAACAGTTCGGGTCGGGGGTAGTGGCCGCTCAGTTCAGCGCATTCCTGCTGATCCAGCAGGGCCGGAATCAGTGCGTTACCCTGTTCATCGAGGGCTTGCTCGATGGCGGCCCAGTCCAGCTTGGCCAGGCGTTCATGCAGTGGAGTGGAAGGCATCGACAAGTTCCTGTGGCAGCGCATTAGGGCTGCCAGTCTAGAAAGTCGTCAGCGTCAGAACACTCCGATGCTTGCGCTCGAATTACAGCGCCTTGCTCACATTGATGTCGGTAATCTCATCGCTGGCATCGTGGATTTTCGCCAGGGCTTCCTTGGCTTCCTCCACGCTGCCTGCTTGCAGTTGGGCGAACTCGAAGCGGCGCTCACCGTTGAGTTTGTACTTGATCACATATTTGGTGGTAGTCACGGGCATTCCTGTCAGCTCAGTTTCGAATTGGTGCGGCGCACAATGCGGATCTTGTGGGACAACGTCGGCTTTTTGGTCACGCTGATGGCGCGGCGGGTCACGACGTCCAGGGTGATGTTCCAGAACCCGGTGCTGGGCGCAGTGATTTTTGCCGGGAACTTGTCGAACGCGCCGCCGTGGTAAGTATGGCGGCCGCCGTTCTTGAAGCTGCGAAAGTTGGCATCGCTCATCAGGCGGATGTTGCAGGTTTGCGAGCATTCAATGACGACAATATCTCCTTCATTGAGGTGCTCACGCTGGTGGATGAATTTCATAAGGTGTCTCCAGAAGGGCTTTTTCTGAAAAATCAGAACGATACGTAGGTTAAGATGGAGTTTATCAGCCCCAGCACGTTTATTATCGGACCGTCGTCGACGACTTCGACAATTTAAAACAGTTATTTACCGAGTTATCAGGGATAAATCCTACGTGGGCGGGAGAAAAATACCTTCTTCGCTGTCGTAGGGTCTTTATCGGAGGTTTTTATATGAAGTGGAGTGTGTTGGTTCTGGCCCTGGCGTTGGGTGGATGTGCTTCGGTGGCGGATATCAAGCAGACCCCACCAACGCTGGCAGTGATCTCCGGGAAAAAACCACAGGAATACGCGGCGTGCGTTGTCCAGAAATTGTCTAAAACCCGCAGGCCTTCGCAGATCGAGCCTCACAAGGATGGTGTTCAAGTTATCGTACCGCAGAAGTTTTCTGCCGACCCGTCGGCCATTTTTGAAATTGAAGAGCGCTCCAGCGGGAGCAGTATCAAGCTCTACGAGAGCATGTCCAATGTGCCTATTCGTCCAGGTGACGTGAAGGCTGCGGGGGAAGCGTGCATTTCCGGCTGAGTCTGTAGCCGCCCACCTCGAATCCGATCAAGAAGCCCGACCCTGCTGCCGCAGCGTCGGGCTTTTTTGTGCGCGAGGTTCAGTACACCGTCCTTTTGCTCGCGGATGAGTGTTGTCGCGACCGGGCCATTGCCCTACCATTTGTAGGCTTATGCCTAATTCGCCTAAGCATATAACTATAAAAATGGAGTCGTGATGATGTCTCTGGAACGAGTTCTGATGGGTAGCGCGTTGTTGCTGATGTTGGGCAATGCCCACGCGCTGGAGGGGAAAAACGTTTATATGCAGGGCGGCTCGCAGCCGGGAGCTGCGCCGTGCGTGGCCTGCCACGGGGCTGATGGCCTGGGGCTGGCAGCCGCGGGTTTTCCGCGTTTGGCCGGTTTATCGGCGGGGTATTTGCGTAAGCAACTGCACGATTTTAAAAGTGGCGCCCGGAACAGCCCGGTGATGCAGCCACTGGCCAACGCCCTCACGGAAGAGGAAGTCAGCGCTGTAACCCGGCAGCTGGCGGCAATGCCTGCGCCCGCACCTGTGCCGGTGCACCGCAGCGAGATGCCTACTGACGCTGCGCAAAAGATTGCCCTGCAAGGTGCGTGGGAGCGCCAGATTCCGGCCTGTGTCAGCTGTCATGGCCCGGCCGGCGTGGGCGTCGGCGACGGGTTTCCACCCCTGGCCGGACAATCTGCGGCCTACCTCGCGGCGCAGTTGAACGCCTGGCGCAGCGGCACGCGCCATAACGATCCGAATGATCTGATGGGCCATATCGCCAAATCCCTCAGCGCTGAAGAAGTGCAGGCCGTGGCCACCTATTTTGCCTCGTTGAGCGGCCAGGAGGCCAAGCCATGAAGCGCTTCTTGTTTGCTCCGCTGCTGGGAAGCCTGATCGGCGTACCCGTCCATGCCGCCCCTATTGCCATGGAAGACCAGTCACAGTTGCAGCCAGCCGGCGCTCATGGGGCTGCCGTGCAGTTCCAGCCGCCCAAAGAAAGCGAGCTGCCGGACAACGCCTACGGCAAGCTGGTGAAACAGGGCTACGCGCTGTTTGTCGACACCAAGCGCCTGGCGCCGCAATTTGTCGGTAATGGCCTCAATTGCAGCAATTGCCACCTGGACCAGGGTCGCCTGGCCAATTCGGCGCCGCTGTGGGGTGCCTACCCGATGTACCCGGCGTATCGGAAAAAGAACGACAAGGTCAACACCTTCGCCGAGCGTTTGCAGGGCTGTTTCCAGTTCAGCATGAATGGCGGCACGCCACCGGCTGCAGACAGCCCGGAGATTACCGCGCTGTCGGTATATGCCTACTGGCTGGCGAGCAAGGCTCCCTTGGGCGTCGAACTGCCGGGCCGTGGCTACCCGGACGTGCCGGCACCCGCCAAGGGTTACGACCTGGCCCAGGGCGCAGAGGTCTACAAGGGCCAGTGCGCGGTGTGCCATGGCGCCGAAGGCCAGGGCCAGAAAGTGGGCGACAACTACGTGATGCCGCCGCTCTGGGGTAAAGACTCCTACAACTGGGGCGCCGGGATGCATCGAATCAATACGGCAGCGTCCTTCATCAAGCACAACATGCCCCTGGGCCAGGGCGGCAGCCTGACCGACCAGCAAGCCTGGGACGTGGCGGCCTACGTCAACCGTCACGAGCGTCCTCAGGACCCGCGCCTCGTGGACGGCTCCGTGGAGAAAACCCGGGTGAAGTTCCACGCCAATGACGGCGTCAATCTTTACGGGCAGACGGTCGATGGCGTACTGATTGGCCAAGGCATCCGTTAAACTGTCGATAACCCATAAAAAATGCCGCTGAATCAGCGGCATTGTCTTTTCGGAAACTCAGTCATGAAACGTGAGCAAGTCAGGGAACAGCATGCAGGGGGGCATATTTCTGCGACCCATGTGATTCAAAATCCCGCGGATACGGGCGAGTGGATCGTGTTCTTCAAGAAGAGCGGCGGTCGCAGCTACTTCCTGGTGGATGACCAGGATGAAGTCGAATCCTTCTCCCGCCTGGACGACTTGATCGAGACCATTCGCGGCCTGGGCATCAAGTTCGCCGAAATTCACATGTAATTATTTGCAGACCACCGTCACGCTGCGGGTCTTGTAGTTGCCGACATCCTTGCCCAGGGTCTTGTCGCTTTCTTTCAGGGCCGGTGTGCCTTCGGTGCCGACAATCCGGTAGCCGGTGCCCGCGCAGGACGCATCAGCCTTTTCATAACAGCTGGCCCAGGAGTTGGCTTCGCCGGAGCAGTCGATGGCCAGTCCTTGTTCGCCGTTCTTCAGGACCGTGTCGGAAGTGGTGGTGCAGCCACCGGTAAGCGCCAGTACCGCAATCAGTGCCAGGATCTTGTTCATGTAGGAGTCGTCATCAGGGTGTTGGAGGGGAGCGCTGACACTGTCGTGGGGCGTTACAGGCGAGATTATAGCGAACCGCCATCAACGTACAGACAAACACAAAAAAGCCCCGTCAAACGAGGCTTGATTGGCGTTACCGCGGTGTTACTTGGTTTTCGGACGCTTGCTCGACGCGTGGCCGGCCTCATCCACAAACACTTCGGCCACGGCACAGGCTTGAGCTTCGGTCGCGAATGCGCCGGCAACGCTGTCGCCATGGAAGTTGATCAAGTGCCAGCCGTCCGCTCGCTTGGTGATCAGGTAGCCGTTCACGCCTTTTGGTTCTGACATCTATCAATCTCGTTGTCTGGTTCAAGGGCGTAATGATAGCGCCAAACGGCGTGGGGCGGCGCAAGTTGTTGCAGGTCAGTGCCGATCGCCATAAAGCGTGCTAAAAAGGTTGGAGCCCTTTGAATGACGGGCACAAGCCGACGATTTCTAACAGCGGCGAAGGTACTTGATTGAATGCCGGCGGAACTTACGCCGACATTTTTTCTCTATGTTGACATCGCAACGCCAGCAGGACCCATTGTAAGGTGACTGCGGCCTGATTAGACTGCGCCGAATTTCGTACGCACAGCCCTTTGTAAGGACTCATATGATCAAGAAATGCTTGTTCCCAGCAGCCGGTTACGGCACTCGCTTCCTGCCAGCGACCAAGGCCATGCCCAAAGAAATGCTGCCGGTGGTGAACAAGCCACTGATCCAGTATGGCGTGGAAGAAGCACTGGATGCCGGCCTGAACGAAATCTCGATCGTGACCGGCCGTGGCAAACGCGCCCTGGAAGACCACTTCGACATCAGCTACGAGCTGGAAAACCAGATCAAGGGCACCGACAAGGAAAAATACCTGGTCGGCATCCGTAAGCTGCTCGACGAGTGCTCGTTCTCCTACACCCGCCAGACCCAAATGAAAGGCCTGGGGCACGCGATCCTGACCGGTCGTCCGCTGATCGGTGACGAACCGTTCGCCGTGGTACTGGCCGATGACCTGTGTGTAAACCTGGAAGGCGACGGCGTCCTGACCCAGATGGTCAAGCTGTACCAGAAGTACCGTTGCACCATCGTCGCGGTTCAAGAGGTCGATCCTCAGGAAACCAACAAGTACGGCGTGATTGCCGGCGACGATATCGGTGATGGCCTGATCCGCGTACGCGACATGGTTGAAAAGCCAGCGCCGGAAGATGCTCCGTCGAACCTGGCGATCATCGGCCGCTACATCCTGACCCCTGATATCTTCAAGCTGATCGAAGAAACCGAGCCAGGCAAGGGTGGCGAGATCCAGATCACCGACGCCCTGCTGAAGCAGGCAAAAGACGGTTGCGTGATTGCCTACAAGTTCAAGGGTCGTCGTTTTGACTGCGGTGGCGCTGAAGGCTACATCGAAGCGACCAACTTCTGCTACGAGCACTTCTACAAGACTGGCAAGGCTTACTGATTCATCGTTGCCAGCCCGTTGAAAAAGCCTGCGAGTCGAAAGACCGCAGGTTTTTTTATGCCTTGCCCAAATAGCGGCTGGGGGCTTCGCCCAGTACCCGCTTGAACATTGCACCAAACGCATTGCCGTTGGCATAGCCCATGTCCCGTGCAATAGCCCCCAATGGTCGGCCCTGGGCTAACTGGCAAACGGCTTCGGCAATCCGTAGCTGCTGGCGCCATTGGTTGAAGCTCAGCCCGGTTTCATCCCGAAACCGCCGGCGCAGGGTGCGCACGCTGGCGCCGATGGATTCACTCCAGTCTTCCAGGGTGGCCGGGTTCGCCGGGTCTTCCAGAAGCATTTCACACACACTGAGCACGCGTTTGTCCCGGGGCAATGGCAGGCTGCAGCCTTCGGTTTCAGTCGCGGATATCAACTGGTGCAGCAGCAATGGCGTGAGCAGGGCAGTGTGGGCGTCGGGTGCGAGCATGCCCAGAATCAGCTCCCGCAGCAGCGGCTCTACCCTGATCAATCGGCAGGATTGCCACGCCGTGGGTAATTGATCGCTTTCCACGTACAGTGCGCGCATCGCAACCTTACCGACCATGTGCAATTCATGGTCGACACCCGGCGCAATCCAAAAGCCGTATGCCGGCGGGACGGTCCAGGCGCCCATGCGGGTCAACACCCGGATCACGCCTTGGGTGGCGTGCACCAGTTGGCCATATTCATGGCTGTGCCAAATCTCCCGTGCGCCATCGACATAGTCATGGGCCCGAACCCGCAATTCCTCGCTGGTGCTGCGAGCGGGCGCCCCAAAGCGTTTACGCCAGATGTTGTCCAATCAAGAATGATTCCTGAGATGTAGGTTGGAACGGTCATTAATTGACCCGTGCGCGTAGAAGAATGACCGGATCTTTAACGCGATTCAATATTAAATAAGAACGATTAACAAAAAGACTTTTCAAGGAATCGTCATGTCCGGTGCGTTGTCTTCTCCTCCGTTTTACCTTTCCAGGCTGGCGCTGGTGGTGTTGGCGCTTGCTCCTGTTGTGTGGGCCGATGACGCGCCCATCGTGTTGAAGGACACCGCGGTGACAGCCGCCGAGGCCGAGCCGGCAGACGGCGTGGTGCCAGGCTATGTGGCGCGCAACACCACCGTGGGCACCAAAACCGGCGCGCCGATCGTGGAGACGCCGCAATCGATCTCGGTGGTCAGCCGCCAGCAGATGGATGACCAGGCGGCGCAAACCGTCGACCAGGCATTGCGCTACACACCAGGGGTTTACTCCCAGGATAACGACCTGCGGTTTGACCAGTTGAGCATTCGCGGCTTCGATGCCGACTCCTACCTCGACGGGCTCAAGCTCAATCGCACGACCTGGTTCGCTACGCCTCGGGTCGACCCTTGGTTTCTGGAGCGCATCGACGTGCTGCGCGGGCCAGCTTCCGTGCTGTACGGCCAGAGCGGGCCGGGCGGCCTGGTGGACATGCAGAGCAAGCGGCCGACGGATGAGCCACTGCACGTGTTGCAAATGAGCGTGGGCAATGACAACCGCTATCAGGCCGGCTTCGATTTTGGCGGGCGCCTGGACGAGCAGGGCGATGTGACCTATCGGCTGACCGGGCTGGGCCGCATGGCCGATACCCAGACCGATCACATCAAGGACCAGCGCATCGCCATCGCGCCGGCCATCACCTGGAACATCGACGACGACACCAGCCTGACCCTGCTGGCCAACTATCAATACGACCCGGAAGGTGGGCTGTTCAACCCGGTACCCGCGTATGGCACCGCGCTGCACAACCCGAATGGGCGCTTGCGCCCCGATGATTACCTGGGCGACCCGGACCGCGATCGCTTCAAGCGCAATCAGTTTTCCCTGGGCTACGCGTTCAGCCACCGGTTCAACGACACCTGGAGCTTTCGCCAGCACCTGCGCTATATGCATGATGACGTCGACTACTACCAGACTTCCCTCACCGGGCCGCTGGACGCCAACCTTGCCACCGCGCCGCTGTGGGCCAACGTCAATCATGAGCACCTTGGCCAGTTCGCCCTTGATAACCAGTTGCAGTCCGACTTCAGCACCGGCCCGGTCAAGCACACTGTGCTGATGGGGGCGGACTTCCAGCGGCTGTTGCAGACCATCAACCGGGGCGGTCAGTATTTCCCGAGTGCGATCAATATCTACAACCCCGACTTCAGCGCCTTGCCGAGGGTGCCGGTGTCCATCAACCAATACACCACCCAGAGCCAGTTTGGCGTGTACCTGCAGGACCAGCTCAGCTTCGACCATTGGCGCTGGCTGATCGGTGTGCGGCAAGACTGGGCGCGTACCTACGACAATCAGGACAGCGCGTTGACCGGCGCCAACCTGAGCAACACGCGCCAGCACGACGAGAAACTCACCTGGCGTTCGGGCCTGAGCTACGTGTTTGATAACGGCGTTGCGCCGTATGTCAGCTACAGCGAATCGTTCCAGCCGCAACTGGGCACTGACCGGCTGGGCGCGACATTTGTGCCGACCACCGGCAAGCAGTACGAAGCCGGCGTTAAATACCAGCCTGTGGGCTCCCGCAGCCTGTACAGCGCGGCAGTGTTCGACCTGCGTCAGCAAAACGTCCTGACCACCGACGATGTCGACCCCAATTTTGCCACCCAGAAAGGCGAAATCCGCTCCCGCGGCATCGAGCTGGAAGCCCATGCCGAGGTCACCTCGAACCTCAGCCTGATCGGTTTTTACACCTGGATGGACCAGCGCATCCTCAAATCCAATGACGGCGACCAGGGCGAACACCCGACCGGCATCCCGGGCAAGAGTGCCTCGCTGTGGGCGGACTACACCTTCCACGACGGCCCGCTGCAGGGCGTCGGTTTCGCGGCGGGTGCGCGCTACTTCGGGCCGAGCTACGGCAGCGCCGACAACACGCTGGAGGTGTCATCGCGCACGCTGTTTGATGCCGCGGCGCACTATGACGTGCAGAACTGGCGCCTGGCCCTCAACGCCAGCAACCTGTTCAACAAGGAATACCTGGCCTACTGCAGCAACGGTTTCCTTTGCTACTGGGGTGCAACCCGTTCGTTGCAGGCCAGCGCGACGTATCGCTGGTAAGGCGCTGACCTCTGGCGCGGCAGCAGGTATGCTGTTGTCCTGCCGAGGAGAGTGAAATGGCCTACGATTTTGACCTTTATGTAATTGGTGCCGGTTCCGGCGGTGTGCGCGCTGCACGATTCGCTGCGGGTTTTGGCGCCAAAGTGGCGGTGGCTGAAAGCCGCTACCTGGGCGGTACCTGCGTGAATGTGGGCTGCGTACCGAAGAAACTGTTGGTATACGGCGCGCATTTCGCCGAAGACTTCGAGCAGGCCAGCGGTTTTGGCTGGTCCCTGGGTGAAGCGAATTTCGATTGGGCGACCCTGATCGCCAACAAGGATCGTGAAATCAACCGTCTCAATGGCATCTACCGCAACCTGCTGGTCAACAGCGGCGTGACCCTGCACGAAGGGCATGCGCGGCTGGTGGACCCGCACCAGGTAGAAATCAACGGCGAGCGTTTTACTGCCAAGCACATTCTGGTGGCCACCGGTGGCTGGCCGCAGATCCCGGACATCCCGGGGCGCGAGCACGCCATTGGCTCCAATGAGGCGTTTTTCCTCAAGGAGCTGCCCAAGCGTGTGCTGGTAGTCGGCGGTGGCTATATCGCCGTCGAGTTCGCCGGGATTTTCCATGGCCTGGGCGCACAGACTTCGCTGCTGTATCGCGGCGACCTGTTCCTGCGCGGTTTTGACGGCTCGGTGCGTACGCACTTGAAGGAGGAGCTGACCAAGCGTGGCCTGGACCTGCAGTTCAACGCCGACATCGAGCGTATCGATAAACAGGCCGATGGCAGCCTCAAGGCCACCTTGAAAGATGGCCGCGTGCTGGAAGCCGATTGCGTGTTCTACGCCACTGGCCGACGCCCGATGCTCGATAACCTGGGGCTGGAAAACACCGGCGTCAAGTTGGACAAGCGCGGCTTTGTCGAAGTGGATGAGCTGTACCAGACCGCCGAACCGTCGATCCTGGCGATTGGTGATGTGATCGGCCGCGTGCAACTGACGCCAGTGGCCCTGGCTGAAGGCATGGCCGTGGCACGTCGCTTGTTCAAGCCTGAGCAATATCGTCCGGTGGACTACGCGATGATCCCGACGGCGGTGTTCAGCCTGCCGAATATCGGCACCGTGGGCCTCAGCGAAGAGCAGGCCCGTGAAGACGGGCACAAGGTGCAGGTGTTCGAAAGCCGCTTCCGGCCGATGAAACTGACCCTGACCGACTGCCAGGAAAAGACCTTGATGAAGCTGGTGGTCGACGCCGAGACCGACAAGGTCCTGGGTTGCCACATGGTCGGCCCCGACGCTGGCGAGATCGTGCAGGGCCTGGCGATCGCGCTCAAGGCGGGCGCGACCAAGCAGCATTTCGATGAAACCATCGGCGTGCACCCAACGGCGGCGGAAGAGTTCGTCACCATGCGCACGCCAGTGGCGCAGTAATCAGCCCTCGGTAGTTGCTTCCGGCACCGTCGCAACGACGGCTGCCAGGCGCAGCGCATCAATACTGGCCTGGGCCTTGACCAGGTCCAGTTCCAGGGTTTTGTTGGTCTTCTGATGCTCGGCCAGCGCTTCCTGGCGCGCCTGATTCTCCAGTTGGGCAACCCGCAAGCGCTCCTGCAACAGGGTACGCTCGCTGTCGATCACACTCACTTGCTCGCTCAATTGACGCTGCTGTTCGCGGTCCTGGCGAGCCTGTTCCTGCAGTGCGCTCAATTCCTTCACGGTCACCCGATGCTCGATCAGCAGGCGCTCGTTATCGCGGTGCAACTGAGTGATTTCATCCTGGCGCACCATCGCGCTCTGCTGGGCCTGGCGCAGCTCTGCCTGGACCTGCTGCAACTGGCCTTCATGGCGACGCTGTTCCTGCTCACGCTGGTCCTTGATCGCATTGCGGTAATGCTCCAGGGCGTCCCGGGCATGCAGGTGCTTTTCTTCCAGTGAGCGAATCTGCTCGTCCTTGTCGTTGATCCGCAACTCGTAATCGCTGCACGCCTGGCTTAGCCCGGCGTTGCGGGTTTGCTCGGTTTGCAGGCTGGAGCGAGTGCTTTGCAAGGCCGCGCTTTCATCGGCCAGGGCGGCGGACTGGATATCGAACTGCTGCTTGAGCTGGGAGTGGGCCGCTTCCAGCTCCTCAACCTGGGCGAGGAGGGCGGTTTTCTGTTGCTGGAACTGCGCCAGGGCCAGGTCGATAGGCTCCTGGGCCTTCTCCTTCAAGCGCTGGGCCAGTCGCGCCACCAGTTCACCCAATTCGTCGTCAATGGGCGCTTCGGTGATGGTCTGGCGGGTTTCGCTTTCTTCCAGCTCCTTCAGATAGCGATGAATCGTGGTTTTCGAGCCGGTATTGCCCATCTCGATGCGTACTGCATCGATGCTCGGGTTTTCGCCACGGGCAAGGATCGCCAGGCGTGCCGTTTGAACTACTGCTTTATTGATGCCGCCGCGAGCCATGGAGTCTCCGTCGATTTGGTACTGTGGTACGTAGTATGTATATACGTACTATATCACGATTGTTTTAAAGCCGAAATTGATGATTTATCAGATGGGATATTGGCGTATTATCCCGTGTGATACAGGTTTTGAAATGGACAACAGCCAATGGCAGTACAGGCATGAGTGAGCTGGACCGTTATCTGAATGCGGCCACCCGCGATAACACCCGCCGCAGCTATCGAGCGGCAATCGAGCATTTCGAGGTGAATTGGGGTGGATTCCTGCCGGCGACCAGTGACAGCGTGGCGCGCTATCTGGTGGCGCATGCGGGCGTGCTGTCGGTCAACACGTTGAAGCTGCGTTTATCGGCGCTGGCCCAGTGGCACACCAGCCAGGGGTTTCCTGATCCGACCAAGGCGCCAGTGGTGCGCAAAGTCCTGAAAGGCATTCGTGCCCTGCACCCGGCTCAGGAAAAGCAGGCAGAGCCATTGCAACTGCAGCACCTGGAGCAGGTCATCCAGTTCCTCGAACAGGAAGGCCACGACGCCCGAGCCGCAGAAGACCATCCCCGATGGCTGCGGACCAAGCGTGACGCAGCGTTGATCCTGCTGGGTTTCTGGCGTGGCTTTCGCAGCGATGAGTTATGCCGGTTGAATATCGAGCACGTGCAGGCGGTGCCCGGTTCGGGCATCACCCTGTATCTACCGCGCAGCAAAAGTGATCGGGAAAATATCGGCCGCACTTACCAGACGCCGGCGCTGTTGCGGCTGTGCCCGGTGCAGGCCTATAGCGAATGGCTCAGCGCTTCAGCGCTGGTGCGCGGCCCGGTGTTTCGCGGCATTGATCGCTGGGGCAACCTGGGCGAGGAGGGCTTGCACGCCAACAGCGTGATCCCGCTGTTGCGCCAGGCGCTGGAGCGTGCCGGGATTGCGGCCGATCAGTACACCAGCCACTCCCTGCGCCGGGGCTTCGCTACCTGGGCTCATCGCAGTGGCTGGGACTTGAAGTCGTTGATGACTTACGTCGGCTGGAAAGACATGAAATCGGCCATGCGCTATGTTGAAGCGACGCCCTTTCTCGGCATGACCCGGGCATCCCTCGAGTGATTCAAGGTTTCTTCTATTAATACAGTCTCTTGATAGTGAAAACCAATCGTCAGCATCAGGTTTGCCAATGAGCCATCGGCCGGGAGAGTGGGTAGGATTCACCTCATCAACTTACTAAGCCCTTCTACAAACCTGACGGAGAGTCAACGATGCCTATCATCAACAGCCAAGTAAAACCGTTCAAAGCTACCGCCTACAAAAACGGCAACTTCGTAGACGTGACTGATGCTGACCTGAAAGGCAAATGGTCTGTCGTGTTCTTCTACCCAGCCGACTTCACCTTCGTCTGCCCAACCGAACTGGAAGACCTGGCTGACAACTACGCCGAATTCCAGAAACTGGGCGTCGAAATCTACAGCGTTTCCACCGACACCCACTTTGCCCACGCTGCCTGGCACAACACCTCGCCAGCCATCGGCAAAATCCAGTACACCATGATCGGCGACCCGACCCTGACCATCTCCCGCAACTTCGACGTGCTAATCGAAGAAGCTGGCCTGGCAGACCGTGGCACCTTCGTGATCAACCCTGAAGGCCAGATCAAAATCGTTGAACTGAACGATGGCGGCGTTGGCCGTGACGCTTCCGAGCTGCTGCGCAAAATCAAGGCGGCCCAGTACGTTGCTGCTCACCCGGGCGAAGTCTGCCCAGCCAAGTGGAAAGAAGGCGAGGCCACCCTGGCTCCGTCCCTGGACCTGGTCGGCAAGATCTAAGTCTGTGAAATGCCAAGGGCGGGTTACCGCACCTAAGTAAGCTGCATCCGCCCTCGAAACGCCCGGGCGAGATTCGCTCGGGCGTTTTTTTGTCTGCAATAAACCGAATTAATAGGAAATCGCCCGTATGTTGGACGCCAATCTTAAAGCTCAGTTGAAGTCATACCTGGAACGGGTCACCCAGCCGATCGAGATCGTCGCCTCCCTCGATGACGGTGCGAAATCCCAGGAAATGCTTGCCCTCTTGCAGGATGTAGCCAGCCTTTCGACGCTGATTACCCTGAAAAGCGATGGCAATGATGCGCGCAAGCCATCGTTCTCCATCAACCGCCCGGGTGCCGATATCAGCCTGCGTTTTGCCGGCATCCCAATGGGCCATGAATTCACTTCGCTGGTGTTGGCGCTGCTGCAAGTCGGCGGCCACCCCTCGAAGGCCAGTGTCGAAGTGATTGAACAGATTCGCGCCCTTAAAGGCGAGTTCAGCTTCGAGACTTACTTCTCGCTGTCGTGCCAGAACTGCCCGGACGTGGTCCAGGCGCTGAACCTGATGGCAGTACTGAACCCGAACATCCGCCACGTCGCCATCGACGGTGCGCTGTTCCAGGCTGAAGTCGATGATCGTCAGATCATGGCCGTGCCCAGCGTTTACTTGAATGGTGTGAACTTCGGCCAGGGCCGCATGGGCCTGGAAGAAATCCTCGCCAAGCTCGACACCAGCGGTATCGAAAAAGCCGCCGAGAAAATCAGCGCCAAAGATGCGTTCGACGTACTTGTCGTCGGCGGTGGCCCAGCGGGTTCGGCAGCGGCTATCTACGCTGCACGTAAAGGCATCCGTACCGGTGTTGCAGCCGAGCGCTTCGGCGGGCAGGTGCTGGACACCATGTCGATCGAGAACTTTATCTCGGTACAGGAAACCGAAGGGCCGAAACTCGCCAGCGCCCTGGAGGCCCACGTGCGTCAGTACGACGTGGACATCATGAACCTGCAGCGTGCTACTGCGCTGATCCCGGCGAAAAACAACGGTGAGCTGCACGAAATCCGTTTCGAAAGCGGTGCGACCCTCAAGTCCAAGACCGTGATCCTGGCCACCGGTGCCCGCTGGCGCGAAATGGGTGTACCGGGTGAGCAGGAATACAAGGCCAAAGGCGTGTGCTTCTGCCCGCACTGCGACGGCCCGCTGTTCAAGGGCAAGCGCGTGGCGGTGATCGGCGGCGGTAACTCCGGCGTTGAAGCAGCCATCGACCTGGCCGGTATCGTCAGCCACGTGACCTTGCTTGAGTTTGACAGCAAGTTGCGCGCCGACGCCGTGTTGCAGCGCAAGCTGTACAGCCTGCCGAACGTTGACGTGATTACCAGCGCGCTGACCAGTGAGGTCAAGGGTGATGGCCAGAAAGTTACCGGCCTGGCCTACAAGGATCGCGACAGTGGCGAATTCAAGACTATCGACCTGGAAGGCATCTTTGTACAGATCGGTTTGCTGCCCAACACCGACTGGCTTAAAGGCACTGTGGAGTTGACTCCACGTGGCGAGATCATCGTCGATGCACGTGGTGAGACTTCGCTGCCAGGCGTTTTTGCCGCCGGCGACGTAACGACTGTGCCGTACAAGCAGATCGTGATTGCAGTAGGCGAGGGCGCCAAGGCTTCCCTGAGTGCTTTCGATCACCTGATCCGCACTTCCGCCCCGGCGTAAATTCCGGCCCGGAAATGAAAAACCCCATGAGTGATCATGGGGTTTTTTATTGCCGGCGGAACCTTACAGCGGCGTTGGCTGAATGATTTCAACCCAGTACGCATCCGGGTCTTTCACGAAGGCCAGGCTTTTCATGCGGCCGTCACTCAGGCGCTTCTGGAAGTCGCAGCCCAGTTCTTCAAAGCGCGCGCAGGCAGCAACGATGTCCGGCACCGAGATGCAGATATGGCCAAAGCCACGCGGGTCGGTGTTGCCGTTGTGGTAGGCAAAGTCCGCGTCGTTTTCGGTGCCGTGGTTGTGGGTCAGTTCGAGGATGCCCGGGATCGACTTCATCCACTGGGTGCGGGCGGCAGCGTCGGCCGGGATCTGGGCCTTGTCGACCAGGGCCAGGAAGTACAGGCTGAATTCGGCTTCCGGGAAGTCACGTTTTTCAACCAGGGAAAAACCCAGTACGCGGGTGTAGAAATCCAGCGACTTGGTGATGTCCTTGACCCGCAGCATGGTGTGGTTGAATACGAAGTTCGTGGTGGCGGCGTCAGGCTGGGCGGTGACGCCCGGGAAAGTGTTCAGTTCGTGCAGGCTCATGGGCCCTCCAGAGAAAAATGGGGCAAACGTGGCTCCGGTTGGAGCATCCCTTGGCTTGCGGCTGGCATCCGTGCAGCCGGTCCATGATACGCAGCCCTGCCGGTTGCGCCAAATGAAAAAGGTCACGCAACCCTTGCGGCCAGCGGGTGCAGGGGCCCAAACTTTGTCGCTTGAACCTTGAGTGTTTTTCGTAATGACCGGATTTCGCGCACCGTTGTTGAGTACCCTGGGCCTGTTGCTGGGCAGCACCGCTGCATGGGCGGCTGACCCGGAAATTCATTGGCCCAGCGGCTGGCAGGTAGAGGAAGTGGCGCCCGACGACCAGGCCCCGGCACAACCGTCGGCGGTGTCCCGCCAGCGGGCCATAAAGAATGATGAGAATGGCGCGACCTTGATGGTCATGGAGTTGACGGGCACGCCAATCGAAGCGGGGCATACGGTCAACCTGCAAGGTGTGCTGCTGGAAATGCGCAAATCCATCCAGAAGGACTTTGCCCAGGGTGGTTATCAAAGTGTGTGCACCAAGATGCACCCCACAACATTGAGCCGGCTTGAGGCATTGGAAACTACCTGTGTAATCACCGAGAACGGTCGGCATGTGCTGTCGCAAACGTTGGTGGGGGCTGTCGATACCGATAAGGCCTATGTTTTTTCATACGCAGGCCAGGCCGACGCTTACGAATCAAGCAAGGATGAAGTCAGTTCGGTGCGTGACAGCCTTAAACTTTGAGCGTTGTAGGCATCGGGACAAATAAGTCGATTTGAACAAAGTGAAATGTTTTTTAAAGTTCGTTTTTGAAAGTGCCAGCGTCCTGATTTGTTTCACTATCGATGCCTGTAAACAAAAAAGCCCTGCATGTGCAGGGCTTTTCTTAGTGCGTTTGTACTAGCCGCAAAGCATTAGCCGCGAAGCCAGGAGTCTACTGTGGCTGCGCCGTACTGTTCTTTCCACGCCTTCAGGCCGCGATGGTTGCCGCCCTTGGTTTCGATCAGTTCACCCGTGTGCGGGTTGTGGTAAACCTTGACGACGCGGGCACGGCGCTGTTTGGGTGCGGCAGCGACGGAAGCGCCGGACTTGCCCGGGTTAGGATCCAGGATGGAGATGATGTCGCGCAGGCTTTTGCCGTAGGTCTTCATCAGCCCTTGCAGCTTTTCTTCGAATTCGATTTCTTTCTTCAAACCAGCATCGTTCTTCAGGGATTCCAGCTGGGCAAGCTGCTCTTGAAGGGCTTTTTCTGCTGCGCGAAATTCGGCGAGTCTGGACAAAATCTATACTCCAATAGTGTATTTGGCTGATATCTACTGCAAACAAAGCGATAAGCCAAGAGCCTTAAGGCGACTCAATGAAAGTGGCCTTCCTGCCAATTCAGCACAGGCAGGAAAAATTGTAGTAGTTAATCAGTCATGAGTAAATCATGTCTTTTGTATAAATAACAATATTTCCGTTGAAGTGGCTGGCTATTCAATGGCTGTTCAGGAATCTAATGAACTCGTCGCAAGGTACAGGCTTGCCAAACAGGTAGCCCTGCAAGAAATCAACGCCTTGGGCCGCCAGATAGTCGCATTGTTCTTGTGTTTCGACGCCTTCGGCAACGATGCCCAGGTCCAGCTTGGCAGACAGTTCAATGATGCTGTCGAGTATATGCCGCGAGAGTGCATCAACACCGATCATTGCCACGAAGCTTTGATCTATCTTCAAGTAATCGACATTGAAGTTGCGCAAATAACCGAGGCTGGAGTGGCCGGTGCCAAAGTCGTCGATCGCGATCATTACCCCCATTTCATGCAGCGCCTGGAACAGCTGGCGGGTGATATCCGTGGGTTCGATCAACTCGCGCTCGGTCAACTCCAGGACCAGGATCACCTTGCCCGGCGGGAAGGCAGCGAGGAATTCCCGGCAGTCCTCCACCAGCTCCAGGTCGTGACAATGGCGAGCGGTAATGTTGATGCCCACGTGGAAATTGTCGGCAAACTGCGCGGTGTGGGGCGCCAACTGTGCGGCGGTCTGGCGCATCAGGGCGCGGGTCATCGGTACGATCAGGCCCGAATGTTCGGCCAGGGGAATGAACAGGTCCGGGCGCACCAGGCCTTCCCTGGGATGATTCCAGCGCATCAGCACTTCACAGCCGGCCCACTGCCGGATGTTGTCGCCACGCACCACTGGCTGGTAATAGGGCACAAATTCATTGGCGCCCAGGGCCCGTTGCAGTTCCAGGGTCGGTGCCGATGAGCGCTTTTGCAGCCAGTGGGCGAGGATGCCTGCCAGCACGCCGAAAAACACCACCAGAACGAACAGTGCAGGATACCGCGCCTGCATGTAGCGCCAGGTTTCACCCTCCGGCATCCCGGCTTCCACGCTGTAGGTATACCGTGTGGAGTCGAGATGATGAGGCGCGACGGAAAATGTCGGCAGCGTTGTGCTGTGCACCTTGCCATCCGCCGCCAGCCAGTTAGGCCCCACCTGCAACACCAGGTCGGTATATCGGCTGATCAGGCGCAAGGCGTTTGTCAGGTGGTAGCCATCGATGGAGGCAAAGGCCCCCCGGTCTCCCTCGGTGAGGCGATAAACAAGCAATGCGGTGTCGGGTGTCACCGGGTTGCCTTTCATCAGCCAGAGACGACCGCCGACGTAGTCCTCAGGGTTGACCGGTGACTGGTAGTTGCCACCAAACAACGAGCTGCAATAGATGTTGCGCTGCCAGGACAAGGTGGTGGCGCGCACGAACGGCCGGCGGGTGACCTGTTCCCGCAGCTTCAGTTGAGTCGGGTTATCACATTCATGGCCGGCCAGTGGCAGCAGGTCCTGGGCGGCGAGGGCGGTGTTGTCGAGCATCAGGTCAAACTGGCGCACGGCCTCCTGGGCGGTTTGCGCGGTGCTGTGCTCGAGGGTGCGCCCGGCTTGCCAATACAGGATAAGCACACCCAGCAAAACGGGCAGCGCGCCACTGAGCAGGGTGATCAGGTGGCGAGTGGAGGCCTTTCGGGGGCCTTTGACGGTCAGTGGCATTTGCGCAGCCTGTAGCGGGAGAGGGCAATAGGACGCTCAAATGCGGTCGGGACAACCTCGGTGGCCTTCCAACAAAGCGTATCGGTATTGGCCATGATAGATGGCGGCAGGCGTCTGTGCATGTTCAATAAAGCTTCAACCGTGTGGCCAGTTGAATAAATGCCAGGGTTGCCGGCGAGGACTGCCGACGGTCCAGTACCGCCAGCCCCACCTGGCGTTTGACGGCAGGCTTGAGCGGTTTGATCAGGTAATCCGCCTGCGTGGATTCAGGCAGCGACAACTCGGCAACAATGGTCACGCCGTCGCCCCGGCGCACGGTGTCCAGGGTGCTGAGCAGCTGTGAGCAGCGGTAACGCACATCCGGCTGCAACCCTGCACCGACGAACAGCCTTGAGACCAGTTCGGCCGAACCGGCCTGGGTCAGGATAAAAGGTTCACCACACAGTGCTTTCAGGCTGACACTTGGCTGCGGGCCCAAGTGATGCCCCAAGGGCAGCAGCGCGACCAGTTGGTCCTCAATCAACGGGAACGTATCGAAGCGCTCTTCAGGCAGCACCACAAACCCAACGTCGACGCGCCGCTCTTCCAGCCACTGCGTCACCTGGCGATCGGGGCCTTCGTCGACATGCACCTCGATGCCCGGATGCTGCTCGCGAAAATGCTGCAGGATCGCGGGCAACAGGCGAATCGATGAGGTCGGCCCGAACGAGCCGATGCGCAGCGTGCCGCGCTTCATCCCGCGGGCATCGGCGGCTTCCTGTTGCAGCGTGTTGGCCAACCCGAGCATGGCCCGGGCGCGCAACAGCAGTTGTTGGCCGATATCGCTGAGTTCGACCTGGGACTGATGACGTCGGATCAACTCCACACCCAGTTCCTGCTCCAGGGATTTGATCGCATGGGACACCGCCGATTGGCTGATGCCCAGGCGATTGGCGGCGCTGGTGAAACCTTGAAGTTCGGCCACCAGGGAAAAGATTTCCAGTTGGGTAAGGGTCATGAGTATTTACTCATTTTACGATGATCGGGGATTAGCCCAACAATAAGCCAATCCCGTGTCTTGTGAGTAGAAATCTGATGAACCCGAGCCCTGACCGTCTGACGTATCTGAAGCTGGCGGCCGTGACCATGATCTGGGGCGGCACCTTCGTTGCCGGGCGCTATCTGGCGGCAGGCCTGGACCCACTGTTGGCGGCGACCGTGCGCTTTGCACTGGCCAGCCTGGCGCTGCTGGCCTTCCTGGGCGCCGCGCGTATTCGCCTGGTGCGTCCGACCACCGCGCAATGGGTGCAATTGATGGTGCTGGGCTTTTTCGGGATCTTTTTCTACAACCTGTGTTTTTTCTACGGCCTGCATTACATCAATGCGTCCCGGGCGTCGTTGATCGTGGCGCTGAACCCGGCAGTGATTGGCCTGGCCTCGTGGCTGCTGTTCAAGGAACGCCTGGGCTGCTTCAAGCTGGTGGGGATCGCGCTGTGCCTGGGTGGCGCAGGGCTGGTGATCGTCAGTCGCAACCCGCAGTTGCTGCAGGGCACGGCAGATGCGTGGGTCGGTGACCTGCTGATTTTCGGCTGCGTGGTGGGGTGGGGCGTGTACTCGCTGTTTTCCCGGGGTCTCAACCAGCGCCTGGGGCCGTTGCAAACCGTGACCTGGTCGATCCTGCTGGGCACGCTGATGCTGACGATCACCACGCTGGTGACGGGCCGACTAACGGTGGCCGCATTGGGCCGGATTGATCTGCCCCAACTGATGAGTTTGCTGTACCTGGGCGTGCTGGGCTCGGCACTGGCCTACATCGGCTACTACGATGGCCTGCGCCGCATCGGCGCCACCCGTGCGGGTGTATTTATCGCCCTCAATCCGCTGACGGCAGTGATCTGCGGCGCATTGCTGCTTGGCGAGCAACTGACCGTGCCGATGCTGCTGGGTGGGGCGGTCATCCTGCTGGGCATCTATCTGTGCAACAAACCCCTTGCGCGGGCCAGGGCAATGGGGATTTGATAAGAGTACGGACAAATCTGTTTACGCTGTGTAGAATCGATTTACGCATACAAGAATAAGGACTTGCGCTAACGCAAGCCTCGCCCGTCAGAGACTGATGTAACCATGAAGCTACTCGGGTCCCCCCTCATCTTTGGTGACTTCCTCGCCCGCAGCGTGCGGGGTATCTCCTGTGCGCCACCCGCTGACCTCATCCTTGCTCGCAAATAAACATTTGTTAATTACAAGAATGATGATGAGGCACCGAAAATGGCAGACCTGTACGAAAACCCAATGGGCCTGATGGGCTTTGAGTTCATCGAATTCGCATCGCCAACCCCGGGCACCCTGGAGCCGATCTTCGAGATCATGGGCTTCACCAAGGTCGCGACCCACCGTTCCAAGAACGTACACCTGTACCGGCAGGGCGAGATCAACCTGATCCTCAACAACGAACCCAACAGCATCGCCTCCTACTTTGCGGCCGAGCACGGCCCGTCGGTGTGCGGCATGGCGTTTCGCGTCAAGGACTCGCAACAGGCCTACAACCGGGCCCTGGAACTGGGCGCCCAGCCTATCCATATCGAAACCGGCCCGATGGAGCTGAACCTGCCGGCGATCAAGGGCATTGGCGGCGCGCCGCTGTACCTGATCGACCGCTTTGGTGAAGGCAGCTCGATCTATGACATCGACTTCGTGTACCTCGAAGGTGTCGAGCGCAACCCGGTGGGCGCGGGCCTCAAGGTCATCGACCACTTGACCCACAACGTGTACCGCGGCCGCATGGCCTACTGGGCGAACTTCTACGAGAAGCTGTTCAATTTCCGTGAGGCGCGCTATTTCGACATCAAGGGCGAATACACCGGCCTGACCTCCAAGGCCATGAGCGCCCCGGACGGCATGATCCGCATCCCGCTGAACGAAGAATCGTCCAAGGGTGCCGGGCAGATCGAAGAGTTCCTGATGCAGTTCAACGGCGAGGGCATCCAGCACGTTGCCTTCCTCACCGATGACCTGGTCAAGACCTGGGATGCGTTGAAGAAGATCGGCATGCGCTTCATGACCGCGCCGCCAGACACCTACTACGAGATGCTCGAAGGCCGCCTGCCGAACCACGGCGAGCCGGTGGATCAACTGCAGGCACGGGGCATCCTGCTGGACGGCTCGTCAGTGGCGGGGGACAAGCGCCTGCTGCTGCAGATCTTCTCGGAAACCCTGATGGGCCCGGTGTTCTTCGAGTTCATCCAGCGTAAGGGTGACGACGGCTTTGGTGAAGGCAACTTCAAGGCGCTGTTCGAATCCATCGAGCGCGACCAAGTGCGTCGTGGTGTGTTGACCGCTGACTGATCGCCTGGGCGATACACAAAAAAGCCCGACCGGGATTGCACCTGGCCGGGCTTTTTGTTGCCCGGCAGAAACATCGGGACATAGGCGGTTGCTAGCGGCCAGGAACGGAATTCACTGCCAGCGTTACTCAGTGTCATATGCCCAGTTGAGGTTCATGTATGACAGTCATTACGCACACCGGTAGTCCACCTCCAGGTTTGAATCAGGCAGCAGCCGTCAACGACGTACCCGCCATCAGTCCCTTGGCCCCAACTGTTCCCTCCCCATTAAGTCCTGCCACTGTCGCCCGCGTGACGTTTTCCTCGAACGTGGAATGGAGCAGTGCGCAGGGCGAGCTGACCGCCGCAGGCGTCGAACTGGCCAATGCCGTATTGGCCCCGGGTACCTCATCAACCGTCGGCGCGCAGGTCTGCACGTTCGCGGTGGACGGGATCCAGTCGAGCGACATTCTGGTGGTCAAACGCGTACCCGCCTCTGAAACCGGAACGAATATCCTGTTGTACATTCCTGACGTGGAGGGCAATTCGTTCTTCGAATTCAATAACCTTGGAGAAATGAACGCCTGGCTCAAAGAGGTCGCCACCGACCCTGACAAGTTGGATGTATTTGCCGGGCATTTTTCCCGCAATGCGCCTGCCGATCAGACAAAGCGGGTAAAAGACACGATGACGCGCTTCGCCGCAGGCGATATCAATGCCGTGGTCGGGCCTTTTGGCTACGAAAAGGGCGATATTTTCAATCGCCTGGACAAGCACCCAAGCGTGCCGCCGGTACCGGTCAACGGGCTGACGGGGACCTACCTGAAAGTTGAGACCCGTGATGGCCGGGTGACTTTCGCAGGCACACGTCCGGACGGAGAAACCGTACTCTATCAGTACGATGCCTACGGCAACTTCCATGGAGGAGGTAACAAGGGCAACTTCTACTTTGTGAAAAACGGCCTGAACAATGACCAGCCGCTGTCGCCTGTCTCGCGAGAGCAATACTTGAAAACGGTCGTCAGTGTCAGCCTGGATAATGTAGGTGCCAACGATTTATGGGGGCTGTTCGACGAGTTCATCCGCCAACTGAAGAACCCGGGTTCAGGCATTGGGACGGCCTTGATCGCACTGGGCGTGCCTGCGGATGTGGCGCAGTCCATCGAAAAAATCGTCAAGAACCCCGTCACCGGCACCTTGCTTGAACTCAACCATGGCAACCGGCTCGGTAAGCTGTTTGGCGTTGAAAAGGCGCAAATGGACGCCGCACTGACCCAAATAGGCGACGAAATCCAAGGCAGGATTCCGTATTACGGGGCCATCCGAGGTGGGTTGTCACAAACGGCTGTAATGCTCGAAATGGCAGCAAAAAAAAGCGCTGTCAGGCCTTCTGCTGACGCACCAAATGCTTGAAGCCTTCAAACACCAGCACCATCACCGCGAGCCAGATCGGAAGATACGTCAGCCATTCCCCCGCCTTGATGCTTTCGCCCAACAACAAGGCCACGCCGAGCAGCAGCACCGGTTCTACATAGCTGAGCAGCCCGAACAGGCTGAAGGCCAACAAGCGGCTGGCGACGATGTAGCACACCAGCGCCGAGGCACTGATCAAGCCCAGCATCGGGATCAAGGCGTACAAACCCTTGTGGGCGTCGAGCACGGCAAAACCCTGTTCGCCGCTTTGCACGAACCACAATGCCACCGGCAACATCAGCGCCATATCGAGCCACAGCCCGCCGAGGTGGTCGGTCTTCAGGCGTTTGCGCAGTACGAAGTAAACCGGGTAGCCGATGATCACTACCAGGGTTGCCCAGGAGAATCCGCCCACCTGATACAACTCGTTCAGCACACCAGCACCGGCGAAGAACACCGCAATCTTTTGCAGGCGTGACAATTGTTCGCCATACACCAGCCGACCGGTCAGCACCATCGTCAATGGCAGCAGGAAATAGCCCAGCGATACATCCAGGCTGCGACCGTTGAGCGGCGCCCACATGAACAGCCACAACTGCACCCCCAGCAGGGCCGAAGACACCACGACCCCGCCGATCAGCGCGGGTTTGGCCGCAACCAGCCGAACCAGTTCCCACACCCGTCGCCACTCGCCGCTGACAATCATGAACACGGTCATGCAGGGCACCGTCAACAACATGCGCCAGCCGAAGATCTCCAGGCCGCTCAAGGGCGTAAGCAGCGACGTGAAGTAATACATCACGGCAAACAACACCGAGGCCAAGACCGATAACACAACACCTTTAGACACACTGTCCTCACGAAAGCCGATTGATACAAAAGAAGGGGGGATTTCAGGGAGGGAATATAGTGCTTTTGAGGTGAGATGTTTGCTCTGTTTTGGAGCGGTTTATGGGAGGATTTCTCAGTTCCCCCCATAAAAGGGACTTATGGCCGGGCAACTCGCCCCGACACAAAGTGGCTCACATCATTGAACCCTGGCGTCGACGCATGCCCTGGCGTGACCAGCGAGTCGATGAATGCTTCGTCCTCCGCCGTGATCTTCACCTCCAGCGCGCCGGTGTAGGCATCCCACTGCGCCTCGGTGCGCGGCCCGACAATCGCCGAACTGACCGCCGAGTTGTTCAGGACCCAGGCAATCGCGAACTCGACAATCCCCACGCCACGGCCCTGGGTGTATTGCTGGATCTGCTGGGCGATGCGCAGGGATTCAACGCGCCATTCGGTTTCCAGGATGCGCTTGTCCTGGCGCCCGGCACGGCTGCCGGCTTCAGGCGTTACGTCCGGCGCATATTTGCCGCTGAGCACGCCACGGGCCAGCGGGCTGTAAGGCACCACGCCCAGGCCATACGCGGCGGCGGCGGTGATCTGCTCCACCTCGGCCTGACGGTTGACGATGTTGTACAGCGGCTGGCTGATGATCGGTTTGTCCACCCCGAGGCGCTCGGCCACGCGGATCACTTCGGCGATCCGCCAGCCGCGGTAGTTGGACAAGCCCCAGTGGCGGATCTTGCCCTCGCGGATCAAGTCGCCAATCGCTGAAATCGTGACTTCCAGTGGCGTGTTGTGGTCTTCGCGGTGCAGGTAATAGATGTCCAGGTAATCGGTGTCGAGGCGCGTCAGGCTGGCTTCCAGCGCATTGAAAATCCGCTTGCGACTCAGGCCGCTGCGGTTCGGCAGGCCATCCGCCGGGCCGATGCCGACCTTCGAGGCCAGCACCCAATCCTGGCGCTGGCGGGCGATGGCTTCGCCGACGATTTCCTCGGAGCGCCCTCCGGTGTAGACGTCGGCGGTGTCGATAAAGTTGATGCCTTGATCCCAGGCCTTGTCGATGATGCGCAGCGAGTCCTCGGTGTTGGTCTGCTCGCCAAACATCATGCTGCCCAGGGTCAGTGCGCTGACCTTCAACCCGGACTGGCCCAGTGTGCGGTAAATCATCGTGAACACCTCAAAAGGGGGAGACAGGCCCTATCCAATACCAGAGAGCAAGGCTCTGGAACAAGCCCCGCGATGGTTATTGCGGTAATAGTTCGGCGCAGCGCAGTTGCAGGAAGCGGTGCAGTACCTTGACCCGCTCCGACACCTGCAACCGATGGGGGCACATCAGATTGAACGGGGTCGGTTCGCCTTGCCAATCGGTGAGCAACGGCACCAGGCGCCCGGCCTTGATATCGCGGGCTACATCCAGCCGCGCTTTATAGGCGATGCCGTGCCCGGCCAATGCCCAGCGCCGCACGATCTCGCCGTCATCACTGAGGTAGTCGCCGCCGACCTCGACTTCCTGCAGCACCTCGCCCTGGCGAAAGTACCAGGTGTTGTTCGCCCGACCCTGGCGCATATAGCGCAGCGTGCTGTGTTGTGCCAGGTCCTGGGGGAGGCGTGGCGTACCGTGGCGCGCGAGGTAGTCGGGGCTGGCGCACGCCACCCGCGTGTGGTCGGGCACCACCGGCAACGCGACCAGGCTGGAGTCCCGTGGTACGCCGAAACGCAGGGCGATGTCGACGGTTTCGCGGAACAGGTCGGCATTGCTGTCGTTGAGCAGCAACTGAAGGCGCACGTTCGGGTGTTCGAGCTTGAACTCATCCAGCCAGCCCAGCAGCACATTGCGCCCGAAATCCGAGGGCGCGGCCAATTGCAGTAACCCGCTCAGGCTCTGGCCTTGCTGCTTGACCGCCTGTTCGCCTTCCGACAGCGCCTCCAGGGCCACGCGCACACTGTCGAGGTAGCGCCGGCCTTCTTCGGTCAGGCGCATGCTGCGGGTGGAACGCGCCAGCAGCCGGATGCCCAGGCGGGTTTCCAGGCGCTTGAGGGCAATGCTCGCTGCGGCCGGGGTCAGGCTGAGGCTGCGGGCGGCTGCCGACAGGCTGCCGGTGTCGGCGGTGCGCACGAACACTTCAAGGTCGAGGATTGAGCTCATTTGTAAAAATCCTTTAAAGATCTTGTCGTTTTACCGGGATTTTTCAACGATTGCCAAGCTGGGAAGATGAAAGCTCATTTTCTCAGCCAGGTATTTCCCCATGACATCTCCCCTCAACGGCAAAACCATCATCGTCATTGGCGGCAGCAGCGGCATCGGTGCCGAGGTGGCCAAGCAGGCCGTGGCACGCGGTGCCCATGTGGTGCTGGCCGGGCGGCGCTTGTCTTCAACCGTGGAGAACGGGGTGCGCAGCGAGCAGGTGGACGTGACCGACGCAGCCTCATTACAGCGCTTGTTCGAAACCGTGGGGCCGTTTGACCATCTGGTCTACACCGCAGGGCCTGCGGTGCAGGCCAAGGCCCTGATCGAGACCGACCTGAACCTGGCGCAAGACAACTTCAACGTGAAGCTCTGGGGTTCGCTGCGGGCGATCCAGTCGGCGCTGCCATTTCTCGCCGAGCGCGGCAGCATCACCCTGACGTCGGGGCAGTTGGGGCGCAAAACGGTTGCGGGGCAATTCATCAAGACCGGCATCAATGCGGCGACCGAAGCGCTGGGCAAGCAACTGGCCAAGGAACTGGCGCCACGGCGGGTCAATGTGGTCAGCCCGGGGGTGATCGACACCGAGGCGTATGCCGGGTTGTCCGATGAGCAGCGACTGGCAATGTTTGCCAAGGCGGGCGGGGCGTTGCCGGTGGGGCGCGTGGGGCAGGCCGAAGAAGTGGCTGCCGGGTATGTGTTGGCGATGGAGAACGGGTTTATCACCGGTAGCGTGATTGATGTCGACGGCGGCGGATTACTCTAAAGGCAGCTGAATAAAAAAGGTCCCGCTTTCAGGCGGGACCTGCATTATCAGTAATAGGGCCGTGCTTAATAACGTGGCACCGGAACCGGTTGTGGCGGGTAGTAATAGCCTGGAGGCGGCGCCTGGTAATAGACCGGTGGCGGCTGTTGGATGTACACCGGCTGCGGTTGCACGTAAACCGGTTGCTGCTGCACATAGACCGGAGGCTGGGAGTTGGCGACCACCGAACCCACTACGAGACCGCCGACAACCGCACCCAGTAAAGCCGGGCCACCCCAGCCCCAACCACCGCCATGCCCGTACCCATAACCGTGACCCCAGCCATAGCCATATCCTCCACGGGCTTCTGCTTGCCCTGCGATGGCGAGGGTGGCAATGAGCAACATGGCTACTTTCATTTTTGAGAGTCGACTGATCATGATAAGTCCTCTACGTATGCACCGAACCGGTCTTGATAATATCCCCGGGCATATGCTTCAGACAGCGGTTTCGGACGGGATGATGGAGTACGAAAGTAAAGGCTGGGTAAAGGTTGTAGCCTATTTGTTACCTGGAATGGGCGTAGAGGTTAATACGGCTGTCAGGCAGTTGTTTGCCTATAAAAACACGCCTTTATATGAGCAGATAGATGACCGGCGCCGCCCTCGATATCGCGGCACCGGTCAGCGCTGATTCAAGCCTTGAGTGTGCGCGTCATGCGCAACGCCAACACACTGCCCGCGACGATCACCGCCGCCAGCAGGTACAGCGCCAGGTCCGTAGACCCGGTGGCATCTTTCACAAACCCGACGATATACGGGCTGAGGAACCCCGCCATCTGGCCCATGGAGTTGATCAACGCCAGACCACCCGCTGCCGCACCTGCGCTGAGCATCGCGGTTGGCACCGGCCAGAACATCGGCAGGCCGGTGAGGGCACCCATGGTGGCGATGGTCAGGCCGAGGATCGCAATGGCCGGCGTGGTTGCAAAGTTCACCGCAATCACCAGCCCGATCGCGCCCATCAGCATCGGCACCACCAGGTGCCAGCGACGCTCCTTGCGCAAGTCGGCAGAGCGGCCCACCAGCAGCATGAACACCGCCGCCAGCAGGTACGGGATCGCACTCAACCAGCCAATCACCAGGTTATCGCTGAAGCCCATGTTCTTGATGATCGATGGCAGCCAGAAGTTGATGGCGTACACACCGCTCTGGATGCAGAAGTAGATCAGGCCGAACGCCCAGATCGCCGGGTTCTTGAACACTTCCAGCAGCGAGTCGCTGGTGGTCTTCGGCTTGTTGGCCAGGTCGGTCGCCTGGTCGGCTTCCAGCACCGCGCGCTCATGGGGCGTGAGCCACTTGGCGTTGGCAAAGCTGTCGCTGAGCAGGAAGTAGGCGAGGGCGCCGAGGATCACCGTCGGCACGCCTTGCAGCAGGAACATCCACTGCCAGCCCGCAAGCCCGCCCTGGCCGGCGGCGAAGTGGTTGAGGATCCAGCCGGAGAACGGGCTGCCGAGCAGGCCGGATACCGGAATCGCCGACATGAACAGCGCCATGATCCGCCCACGGCGGAAGGTCGGGAACCACTGCGAGAGGTACAGCACCACGCCCGGGAAGAACCCGGCTTCAGCGGCGCCGGTCAGCAGGCGCAAGCCGTAGAAGTGCGTCGGTGTGGTAACGAACAACAGGCAGGTGGACAGGGCGCCCCAGACGATCATCATCAGCGCAATCCAGAGCCGTGGACCGAATTTGGTCAACGCCAGGTTGCTCGGCACGCCGCACAGCACGTAGCCGATAAAGAAGATCCCGGCACCGAGGCCGTACACGGTCTCGCTGAATTTCAGGTCGTCGAGCATCTGCAACTTGGCAAAGCCGACGTTGACGCGGTCGAGGTAGTTGAACAGGTAGCAGATGAAAATGAAGGGGATCAGGCGCAGGGTGATGCGCTTGTATACGGCGTTTTTATCGTCATCGGTGGCCTGGGTAACAGCGGCGCTCTGTGACATGGCAGTCTCTCTTTATTATGATTTTTCGCGATGCGAGGGTAACGTTGATCGCCCAACGAGTCTCGGCCACCTCAAGGGGTGCTGTCTTTGTGCTCGCGCACAGTGAAGCATGGTTTGCGCTGTGCCTATGAACAACCGGTTTTTTTCAGGAATTTAGCCCCATGTTCGAGCTGGATCATGACCTGGCGCAGGATATCGTCAATCGCACGATGGCGATCCTGCCCTATAACGTCAACGTCATGGACAGCCAGGGCCTGATACTGGGCAGCGGCGAACCCGAGCGGATCAACACCCGCCACGAAGGCGCGCAGTTGGTGCTGGCCAACGGGCGGGTGGTGGAGATCGACGGCCAGACCGCCAAGCACCTCAAGGGCGTGCAACCCGGGATCAACCTGCCGCTGCTGCACGACCAGCGCCTGATCGGCGTGCTGGGCATTACCGGTGAGCCGGAATTGCTGCGCACCTATGCCGAACTGGTGCGCATGACCGCCGAAATGCTGGTCAGCCAGCGTCACCAGCAAGCCGAGCAGCAATGGCGGCGCCAGCGCTGCGATGATCTGCTGGCACTGCTGCTGGCCGAGACCGGTGATTCACCGCGCCTGGTGGATGAAGCCCAGCAACTGGGCCTCAAGCCGCAGCTGGCGCGCACGCCGTACCTGTTCGAGCTGGGCAGCGGCCAGTCGGCCGAGGCCTTGAGCGCCTGGCTGACCTCGCGCTACCCCGACAGCTGGTGCGTCAGCTCCGCGCAGTTTTCCCTGCTGTGGTGCCGGCCTGCGTCGGTGCAAGTCGATAACCCGCGCCTGCTGGAAAAGCTCGACGGCCTGGGCTGGAACATCCTGCGGGTCGCCGTCGGCGGGCAAGCGGACGGGCTGGCCGGCCTGCGCCGTTGTTACCGGCGGGTCGGCGACCTGCTCGCCTATGGCCGTGATGTGCTGCCCGAATCGCGGTTGCTGACCCTCAATCGCTACCGCCTGCCGGTCATGCTCTGGCGCCACCGCAACGACGACGCCCTCGACGAACTGCTCAACCCGCTGCGCAAGGTACTGGCCAAGGACAGCAACGGCCAGTTGCTGGCGACCCTGCGCAGTTGGTGCGACCACGACGGCCAAAGCCAGGCGTGCGCCGATGCCCTGGGGATCCACCGCAACAGCCTGCGCTACCGCATGGAACGCATCGCCGAGCTGAGCGGCGTCGACCCGCTGACCCTCGACGGCATGCTCGCGTTGTACCTGGGCGTGCAGCTATTGCCGCAAGCTTTGTCCAAATGAACAACAAACCCCAGCCACTCTTGTGCAATGGACCGGCGTTATTGCCGGTGCCAACTGGCAGCATGGGCGTTATAAAAACCGGAGAAAGCCCATGAAAATCATCATCGCCCCCGACTCGTTCAAGGACAGCCTGAGTGCTGAGGGCGTGGCGAATGCCATTGCCGAGGGGTTGGCCAGCGTGTGGCCCGACGCCGAGCTGATCAAGTGCCCAATGGCGGACGGTGGTGAGGGCACGGTGGAATCGGTACTCGCCGCCTGCCAGGGCGAGCTGCGCACCAGCCGTGTGCAAGGGCCATTGGGCGGCAGTGTCGACGCGCATTGGGGCTGGTTGGCCGAGAGCCACACCGCAATCATCGAAATGGCCGAAGCCAGCGGCCTGCAACTCGTGCCACCGGGTCAGCGAGATGCGTGTTCCAGCAGCACCTTCGGCACCGGCGAACTGATCCGCGCCGCCCTGGATGCCGGCGCCCAGCGCATCATCCTGGCCATTGGCGGCAGCGCCACCAACGACGGCGGCGCCGGGGCGATGCTAGCCCTGGGTGTGCAGTTGTTTGATGCCGAGGGAGCAGCGCTGCCCCTTGGCGGCCTGGCGCTGGGCAAGCTGTCGCGCATCAGCCTTGAACAACTGGACCCCCGCCTGAACGAAGTGCGCTTCGAAATCGCCGCCGACGTGAACAACCCTTTATGCGGTCCTCACGGGGCCTCGGCGATTTTCGGCCCGCAAAAGGGCGCCAATCCCCAGCAAGTCGAACAACTGGATGCGGCCCTCGGCCATTTCGCCGATCACTGCGCCAAGGTATTGCCCAAGGATGTACGTGACGAACCCGGCAGCGGCGCCGCCGGTGGCTTGGGTTTCGCCGCCAAGGCGTTCCTTGGCGCGCAGTTTCGCGCGGGTGTTGAAGTGGTCGCAGAGCTTGTTGGGCTTGAGCAAGCCGTGCGTGGCGCCGACCTGGTGATCACCGGCGAAGGCAGGTTCGACGCCCAGACCCTGCGCGGCAAGACCCCGTTTGGCGTGGCGCGAATCGCCAGGCAGCACAACGTGCCGGTGATCGTGATCGCCGGCACATTGGGGGATGGCTACGAGCAAATGTACGCCCACGGCGTGGATGCCGCGTTCGCCTTGCCGTCCGGCCCGACTACCCTGGAGCAGGCCTGCAGCGAGGCACCGCGCCTGTTGCGCGAGCGCGCCTCGGACATCGCGCGGGTCTGGAAATTGGTGGCTTCGCATTCCCGATGAGTGCAGTGCAGGGCTCGCCATTCTGAGGCTTTGCCGCCTACACTGGTCGGCCACGTGTTTTTCAAAGGACGAAACACCATGCACACACCTGAACCCAAGATCGTTATCACGCGCTTCACCGAGGCCCACCTTGAAGGCGTCGCTGCGCTCTACAACGACCCGGCTGTCTGCCGTCAGGTGCTGCAAATGCCTTTCCAGTCAGTCGAGGCCTGGCGCAAACGCCTGGTGCAGGACAACGAGCGGCGGCTACAGCTGGTGGCGCTGCATGCCGGTGAAGTGATCGGCCAGCTGGGTTTGGAACAGTATTTGCGCGTGCGCCAAAGCCACGTCGGTTCATTCGGCATGGGCGTCGCCACCGCCTGGCAGGGCAAGGGCGTGGGCTCCCGGCTGCTGAGCGCGGCGCTGGAGGTGGCGGATAACTGGATGAACCTGCACCGGGTGGAACTCACGGTGTACGCCGACAACGAAGCCGCCCACCGGCTGTACCACAAGTTCGGCTTCGAGACCGAAGGCCTGCTGCGCGACTACGCCGTGCGTGACGGCGCATTCGTCGACACGCTGACCATGGCGCGCATCCGCAAGCCGGCCTAGTCGTCCTGCAACGCAAACGCCACCGCAGCCTGCGCATGCAGCTCGGTGGTGTCCAGCAAGGGCAGGTCGCTGTGCTGCGGCTTGATCAACAGGCTGATTTCCGTACAGCCGAGGATGATGGCCTGGGCGCCACGGGCGGCCAAAGACTCGATCACCCGCTGGTACACCTCGCGCGATGCGTCGCTGATCACCCCGACGCACAACTCTTCGTAAATGATCCGGTGCACGGCCTGGCGCTCTTCAGCGTCCGGCACCAGCACGGTCAGCCCCTGCGCCGCCAGGCGTGACTTGAGAAACTCCTGCTCCATGGTAAACGCGGTACCCAGCAGGCCAACGCTCAGGGTGCCAGCTTCCACGGCCGCCGCGCCGGCAGCGTCTGCAATATGCAGAAACGGTATCGACACCGCCGCTTCAATCCGCGGCGCTACCAGGTGCATGGTGTTGGTACACAGCACGATGCACTCGGCGCCCCCGGCTTGCAGGCGGCGGGCGGCGTCTTCGAGGATCAGCGCCGCATCGTCCCAGCGCCCGGCGTGCTGGGCCTGCTCCACCGGGCCGAAGTCGACGCTGTACATCAACAGTTGTGCCGAGCGCAGCGGCCCGAGCTGGTCGCGCACGTTCTGGTTGATGATGCGGTAATACTCGGCGCTGGACTCCCAGCTCATGCCGCCGATAAGGCCGATGGTGCGCATGCGATGCTCCTGAATTGGACGGGCGAGGGCACCACATTACCCGCGCGCTGCGCTTTAGTCATACGCCGGTGTGCGGCATCTGCCATGATCAAGGCTCGCAACATGGGTCACCCAAGGAACACGGCAATGGACGATGTACAACAACTGGGCGAGATGCTGCGTCATTACGCCGACAGCGAAGCCCACAAGAAACAGCAGTTCGAAGTGCAGTCGGCCCATTGGGCGCAGAAGATCGGCGAGTTGTTCGGCCAGATCGAGCAGTGGCTTGCGCCTGTGAAGACGGTCGGTTTGCTGGAAGTGCAGCGCGAGGCGTACGTGGCTTCCGGCCCCAGCGTGCCGGTGGAGACCTCCACCTTCAAGACCGAGAAACTGACCATCCATATCGCCGGCAAACCGGTGGAGTTCGTGCCGGATGTGATGGGCGCCGGCGGTTTGATTTCGCTGTCGGTGATGGGCTTGACCGCCGCCCGCTACGGCAGCATTTCCCTGGTATTGCTGCCGGGGAAAAACGACTGGCTGTGGAAGAAAACCAACGGTTTGAAAGACCCGGATACGTTCGGCTTCGATGCCAACTTCCTGGCGTTGCAGTTGCAGAGCCTGATTCCCCGCGAACGCGGCTAGTCGCTCAATGTGGTGCTTGTGTGGGAGCGGGCTTGCTCGCGAAAGCGGTGTGTCAGTCGCTGTATATG
>NZ_JBSVWQ010000029.1:0-49223 GCF_054071215.1 Pseudomonas sp. SDO5522_S412
ACACTTGAAAACGCCACCGCCGGCAAGCCGGGCTCCTGCAGGTCAAGCCGGTAAGGTCAGTTCTTTCTCCGGGGCGAGGCTCCTTGTGTTCGGCGAAAGGATAAGCTGCGCGGCTTTTTCCGCGATCATCAGCGTCGGTGAGCAGGTGTTGCCTGAAGTGATGCGGGGCATGACCGACGCGTCGGCGATGCGCAGGCCGGGAACCCCGTGCACTCGCAGTTGGGCGTCGACCACCGCGTCCTTGTCGCTGCCCATGCGGCAGGTGCCCACTGGATGGAAAATCGTGGTGCCAATGCGGGCGGCGGCTTCCTGCAGCTGTTCGTCCGTCTGCAGTTCTGCGCCGGGCAGGTACTCCACCGGGTTGAATTGCTTCAGGGCCGGCGCCGAGACGATGCGTCGGGTCAGGCGAATGGCGTCGGCGGCCACCCGCAGGTCTTCCGGATGGCTGAGGTAGTTGGGGCGGATCAACGGTGCGTCTGCCGGGTTGGCCGAGCGAATGTCGATGCGGCCACGGCTTTGCGGGCGCAAGTCGCACACCGAAGCGGTGAAGGCCGGGAACCCGTGCAGTGGTTCGCCAAAGCGCTCCAGGGACAGCGGTTGCACGTGGTATTCGAGGTTGGCCGACGTCTGCTCCGGCCCGGAGCGGGCGAACGCGCCAAGCTGGCTGGGGGCCATCGACAGTGGGCCGCTGCGGTCATACAGATAGCGTAGGCCCATGCCCATCTTGCCCCACACGGTGCCGGCGATCTGGTTCAGGGTGCGGGCGTTTTCCAGCTTGTAGATCAGGCGCAGTTGCAGGTGATCCTGCAGGTTGCCGCCCACGCCGGGTAACTCGTGCAGCACATCGATGCCCAAAGGCTTGAGCACGCTGGAGGGGCCGATACCGGAGCGTTGCAGGATGCCCGGCGAACCGACGGAGCCGGCGCACAGGATGATTTCCTTGCGCGCCCGCCACGTGACTGGCTGGCCTTGCCGGCGAGCAACCACCGCCGCCGCGCGGCCGTTCTCCAGGAGTACGCGGTCGACTTCAACCTCGGTCATCACCGTCAGGTTGGGCCGCTGGCGGATCGGTTTGAGAAACGCCTTGGCCGCATTCCAGCGCACGCCGGATTTCTGATTGACCTGGAAATAGCCACAGCCTTCGTTGTCGCCCTGGTTGAAGTCGCTGATGCTGTCGATACCGCTTTGCTGCGCCGCGTCACGAAACGCATCGAGGATCGGCCAGTGCAGGCGCTGTTGCTCAACCCGCCATTCACCGCCGTCACTGTGAAATTGCGAGGCACCGGCAAAATGGTTTTCGCTCTGCTTGAACAGCGGCAGCACATCCTTCCACGCCCAACCGGGATTGTCCTCGGCCCAGCCGTCGTAATCCCGGGCCTGGCCGCGCATGTAGATCATGCCGTTGATGGACGAGCACCCGCCCAGCACCTTGCCGCGCGGGTAGCTCAGCGCTCGGCCTTGCAGGCCTTCCTGGGCTTCGGTCTTGAAGCACCAGTCGGTGCGCGGGTTGCCGATGCAGAACAGGTAGCCGACGGGAATGTGGATCCAGGGGTAGTTATCGCGACCGCCTGCTTCAAGCAGCAACACGCGATGGGCAGGGTTGGCAGACAGTCGATTGGCCAGCAGGCAGCCCGCCGGGCCGGCGCCTACCACCACGTAATCGTATTCAGCAGCTGCAGAATGCATCTGTGACCTCGCTTGTTTTTCTTATTGGTCCCATCCTAGTTGTTAGTTTTCGTCTTAAAAATGTTAGTTTTTACCCAGCTGCTGTGCGTTTTTAGACAACGCTGCTGTTCAGGGGAAGAAGGGGAAGGCATGTTCGACTGGAATGATCTGCGGTTCTTTCTTGAGTTACAGCGTAGCGGACGCTTGCTCACGGCGGCGCAACGCCTGAAAACCACCCACGCCACCGTGGCCCGGCACATCGAGGCCATCGAGAAAAGCCTGGGCACTGCGCTGTTCGTGCAGCACGCCCAGGGTTACGAACTGACGCCCTCCGGCGAAGCCCTGCTCAAACATGCCGAAGCCATGGAAAACGTGGCGCTGCTGGCCGAAGAAGAACTGACTCATTCCGCCGCGCCCCTGGGCAAGATCCGCCTGGGGGTGGCCGAGGGTTTGGGCGTGATGTTCCTGGCCAGTCGCATGGGCGGCCTGTTCGAACGCTACCCGGGCCTGGAAGTGGAACTGCTGGCAGTGCCACGGTTTGTCAGCATCCTCAACCGCGAAGCGGAAATCAGCATCCACCTCGAACGCCCCAGCGTCGACCAACTGGTGACCCGCAAACTCACCGACTACCGCCTGGCGCTCTACGCCAGCCGCAGCTACCTGGACCGCACACCGCCGATTGAAAAACGCGAGGACCTGGCGGTGCACGCCTGGATCGATTACGTCGATGATTTGCTGTTCAGCCAGGAATTGAAATTCCTCAGCAGCTTCTGCCGCAACCCCAAGGTGGTGTTCCACAGCACCAGCGTGATCGCCCAGCACCAGGCGGCGCGCTCGGGGTTGGGAATTGCCGTATTGCCGTGCTTCATGGCGGCGAGCGACCCGGACCTGGTGCCGCTGCTGCCGGCGGAGAGCATCCAGCGCAGCTACTGGATCAGCTCCCGGCGCGAGTTGCACAAGTCGGTAAGGTTGCGGGTGTTGTGGGATTACCTGGTGGAACTCTGCGCGCGGGAGCAAGGGGTTTTGCTAGGGGAGGGTTAGAGCTTCACCACCTGATGCACCTGTTCACCACAGGCACGGATCTCCTTGATCATCTTTTCAAACGGCGCGCTGACAATTTCATCGTGGGTCAGCCAGCGTATTTTCTGCGTCAGGACGTAGTGATAACGCCAGTCGCCCTTGACGCGCTCACCCGTCAGGTCCAGGTCGTACCACGGCGAGCGTACCTGGCAAGCCTTGATGTCCTTGTCGATCTGCCCACCCGACAGTGTGATGGTGTAATCCAGCGTCTCGGGGTTGCCTATGTACAAGTCGGCCAGTTGCCCATTGCGGCGGTAGTTGAGCAGACCGTCCCATTTCTCTTGCAGCAAGGCATCGTTGTAGATGTGGTCGTTACCCAGCGGTTCCAGGGGCCGCATGTCCGTCAGCGTGGCGCTGACCTTGTAGCTGGCCGGGATCAAGAAGGCGGTGGCGGGGCGCTCGACCTGGCAGTCGATGATCTGTTTGCCGAAGTTGTCGCAGATGTTCTGGTCGCTGGCGGTGGCGCCTTGCTGGCGGTCGGCGACGCTCAGTTGCATCAGCGGCATGCCGCGAAAATCAACGGTGGCCGAGACCCGGGCGGTGCCCTGGGCGTCGAAGCGCTCCTGTTTGTCGAGGATCAACGTGGGGGCGGCGGGTTGCAGCGGGATGTGTTCTTCACGTACCTGGCCCTCGGCGTTGGTCACCAGCACCCAGCGGTCCTGGATGTCGGGCAGGGTCTGGCCGGGGGCGAAGATCGGGTTGGTCGGGTCCAGCCACCACACCTGGCCATCGACTTCGGCGCGGACGATGGCGTGGTTCGGTGCGCCGGTGCCGGGAATCAGCAGCGGGTTAACCACATCGCCACGGCTGACCCAGGCCGGTTCGGCCTTGATCCCGCTGGCCTTGAGCATGGCGGCCAGTAGCGTCGAAAGGTCTTTGCAGTCGCCGTAGCCGTGCTGCTCGATCTCCGCCAGGCTGAAGGGCACATAGCCGCGATCCGAGGCGCGCCAGTCGCCCAAGTAACGATAGTGGTCGTTGATGTGCTGCATCAGGCCGGCCACCTGTTGTGCCGGTGGCAAGCCGCGAACGGCGGCCACGGCGGCGGCGCCCTGGGGCGGCAGCTTGGCGCCGAGGATCTGGTTGTAGCGTTCGGCAAAGCCGCCGAAGTACTGCTGGCGATCCAGGGAGCTGCCGACTTCGATACGCGGGGCGTGGCGTATGTAGGCGTTGGCGGATTCGTTGATGTAGCTGAGGTAGGTCGGGGCCTTTTGCACCACGTCCAGGGTCTTGCGATTGGCCGATGGCGTAATGCTGAAACCCTCCATCAATTCGCTGCGCCACTCGATCGGCCGCTCGGCGGTGAAGCGTGCCTTGAAGTGGTCGCGCCGTGCGGCGTTGGGGCCGAACTGCAAGGCGTAGTAGAACTCGGTCATCAGCGGTTTGGCCGGGTGATGTTCGCGCACCGTGTAGCGGATTTGCGTGCCGACCCGCAGGTTGGGAAACGCCAGCGAGGTCTGTTTTTCCCGGGAGAAACCCTGGTCCGGGTTGGGGGCGGTGCGGGTGTCGATTTGCGTCGGGTCCAGGGGCACAGGTTTGCCGCCGGGCTGGGTGGACTCGGCCTTGATCAGTTCGAAGCCGTCTTCTTCCTGGTAGCTGAAGTCGATCCGCGAGAGCATTTCGCGGCCGCTTGGCTTGAGGATGGTGTAGTGAAAGCGGGTAGTGCAGTCGACGCTGGCGTCGCGGTTGAAGTGGCAATGCAGCTCGGTGTCGCTGGCCAGCGGGGCTTCGGCCATTGGTTGCAGGGCGGCAAACGCGCTGTGACTGGCAAGCCCCCAGCTGATGCAGATCAGGGGACGGTAAAACGAAAAACGGAGCATGGGCGCCTCAGGTGGAACATTGACACAAGTACCCTAGGGGTACCGAGAAGGCGCCGGATGATAATGGATCGCAACACGAATGCCTAGCATTGTCCGACAATTAATTTCGCTGTAAGGCCCGATCTAGAGCCTTCGTTAATGTTTTAAGGATTATTTTTCGAGTTCAAACTCGACGCTGCCCAGCCGCTCACCGTTCACCAGCACGTGAACCGCATGCTTGCCGGGATAGTGCTTGCGCGTGGTCAATTCACGGATATGTTGGCCACGGCTGATGGCGTGATGTTCTCCGGCACCCAGGGTAAATGCCTTGAGCTTGAACACCTTGGACGCGCTGTGACCGGCGCTTTTCACATAGTCGATGGCGTAGTCGACCACCAGCTTTTGCGACGAATCGGCAGTGGACTCCAGGCTGAAGGACAGGTTGATCCGCTCCCCCAACTTGATCGCCGCCGGCTCGACCTTGAGTTGATGGATCTTCACTTCGGCCCTGGCCCCGGCGCCCATGATCGTCAGCGCCCGGGTGTTGCCTTGCTTGATCAGGCTGCGCAGCGCGTGGCGGGCGATCCACGCGGTGTGTGGGTTATCCAGGGACCAGCCTTCGATCAGGCCCAGCACCCAATCCGGATGGTCCTTGGTGATGTCGTTGAGGTGGTTGGCCACCGACTTGCGCACGTAGAGGCTGCTGTCGGCCTTGAGATTGTCGAGGATCGAAGCGCACAGGTTCGGATCGGCCTGCACCTCGGCCAGGCGAAACGACCATGGCAGCCGTGGCCGTGAACCTTCGCTGGCGAGGCGCCGCACGTGTTCGTTGTCATCCAGCGACCATTGCTGCATTACGGCCAGGGTGCGCTTGAAATCCCTCAGCAGGAAATGCCGTACGGCAAACTCGGCGGAGCCGAAGGTGGTGAAATACTTGAGGGCAGCCATGGAGCGCTTGAAATCATCGCCGCCGTAGCTGGCAACGTAGTGGGGCAGGAACAGGCTGACAAAGGCGCTGTTCAGCCGAGGGGCCAGGGCATACAGCAACTTCAGGGTTTGCGGATAATCCAGCGGGATCACAGCGTTCAGGCTTTCGCTGACCCGCGCCATGCGCTGCATCACCGACAGGTCTGCCAACCCGGCCTTGGCGTGTTTGAGAAAACCCTTGGCGTCGAACGCCGGATACACCGCGGTCATTTCGTTGGCGATGTGTTGCAGGCGTTCGGCGTTGAAGATTTCCTTCAGGGCCGGGGCGCTTTGGTCGGTCATGGGCAAGTCCGCGGTTAGCCAGAGATGCCCACGAGGCTAACCATCAGTGCCTAGAGATACCAGCGATATTCCCGCGCATGAATTTCCTGCTGGAATGCCAGGTGGTCCTGGCGTTTGTTTTCGCAATACACGTCGACAAACTCCGCGCCCAGGCCTTCGCGCAACGTCGGCTGATGCTGCATGGCGCGCACCGCCTCCAGCATTTCCAGGGGGAAGTCCGCGCCGCTGTTGCGGTCTTCGTTCAGCGGGGCGATGGGCTCCTTCGCTGCTTCAAGACCATGCTCAAGCCCCACCAGAATCGCCGCCAATACCAGATACGGGTTGGCATCGGCACTCGCCAGGCGATGTTCGATGCGCAGGTTGCGCGGGTCGGATTCAGGAATTCGCACGCACGCGTCACGGTCTTCAAAGCCCCAGCACGCGCGGGTTGCCGCGTTGACCGTGCCACCAAGGCGGCGGAAGGCGTTGTGGTTGGGCGAGAAGATCGGCATGCAGTGCGGCAGCAGTTCCAGGCAACCTGCCACCGCGTGGCGCAACGGTTGCTGCTGGTGGGCCGCCAGCAGGTTATTGCCCGCCGCATCGTACAGGCTGACGTGCACATGCATGCCGCTGCCGGGGTGTTGCAGGTAAGGCTTGGCCATGAAGCTGGCGCGATAGCCGTGCTTGAGGGCCACGCCACGGGTGCTGCGGCAGAACAGGGCGGCCCAGTCGGCGGCGCGCAGGCCGTCTTCCAGGTGGCCGAAATTGATTTCGAACTGGCCGGGGCCGAGTTCGGCGGTGATCACCGTGATGTCGATGCCCTGGGCCTTGGCCGTCTCGACCATATCGTCCAACACCGGCGCAAAGCGTGACAGGCGCTCGATGTGCAAGTTGGGCTGGTCGTCCGCGTCATCACTCAGCGGGTCGCGGGCAAATTGCGGCAGGCCGTCGCTGAGCTTTTTGTCGAACAGGTAGAACTCCAGCTCGAACGCGACCACCGGGTGAATGCCTTTGCGCTGCAGGCGTTCCAGCACCTTGGCCAGTACTTCCCGGGGTTCGAATTCGATGGGCGCTTCGGTGCCGTCGGAGGTAATCAACATCTGCCCCAGCGGCTGCGCCTCCCAGCTCACCGGCTTGAGGGTGCCGGGCACCAGGCGGCGGTTGGCGTCCGGGTCGCCGTCGTGGAAACAATAGTCGCCGATCTTGAACAGGCCGCCCTGGGCACCCAGCAGCACCGCGTTCTGCGGCAGTTTCAACGGGCTGCCGGCGGCGACCTTTTCCAGCATCTCCACCGGGTAGCGCTTGCCGTAGAAATGCCCGGGAATGTCCAGGGCAATCAGGTCGACGTAGCGCACATCGGGATGGTTCTGGCGAAAGGTCCGGACTTCGGCCAAAAGCGTGGAAGCATGGCTTTTCACGGGTGTTGCTCCTAGTTGTAGACCCACAGCACGCGGGCTGGCAGGTCGGTCAGGTTGCCGTAGCGGCAGTGGGCAAAACTGGCCAGGTGGAAGCTGTCGCCGGGGCCCAGGGTGACCGAGTCCGGCTCGCCCTCGACCCACAGCGTCAACTCGCCCTCCAGCACGTAACCGGCCTGTTCGGCACGGTCGCTCATGGTTTGTTCGCCGCTGTTGGCACCGGGGGCCAGCAGGCTGTCGAGGATCGAGAACGCGCCGTGCATGCTCGGCGACACCAGGATGTCGGTGATGCCATTGGCGTAATACACCGTGCGCCGTTCGTTGGGGCGGGTGACCCAGTCCACCGCCTTGGGTTTGGACAGGCTGTAGAAATAGGTGGTGGGCACACCGAGGGCGTGGCTGATGGCTGTGAGGTCGGCCACGGTCGGGCGCGACAGGCCGCGTTCAACCTGGGACAGGAAACCCACGGAACGCTCGATCTTTTGCGCCAGTTGCGCCAGGGTGAGCTTCTTGTGCTTGCGCAGGTCGTGGATCAGGATCGCCAGGGCGTCGAGTTCTTCTTGCTTGTCCATGGGCGCTTCGTGAAATTCTTATCAGGAAATTTCATGAAAAATTACAGGATTAATTTCACGAGGGCAATGGGTATGGAGTTGGCAGAGCATTTACGCCGCCTGGAACAGGAGCTGCACCAATGCACCACCCGTGCAGATGCGGCGCGGTTGTCGGTGCTGCTGGCGGATGACTTCGTCGAATTTGGTGCCAGCGGCAATGTGTGGGGCAGCAAGGCCGAGGTGATCGAGGGGCTGCAGGATGAGGTGTTTTCAGTCCGTAGCATCAGTGACTTTGCAATGAAGGTGCTGGCCGAAGGCGTGGCGTTGGTGACGTATCGCTGCCAGCGCGCGGCGACGGATGCAAATGCGGCGGGGGAGTCGTTGCGCAGTTCGTTGTGGCGCGAAAGCGGCGGGCAGTGGCAGATGGTGTTTCATCAGGGCACGCCGACACGTCAGCGTGCACCTGTGTAAGCGCCGGCAGGTCAGACCGTACGCTTGGCCTCGAACCCCGACAGGCTGACATCATCACGATGCCCGAGCAGCTCGGCCACCACCGAGGTCGGCGACTTGTGCTTGTAGGTGTTGTAGTTGTTGACCGAGTCGTGGAAGAGCTGGCGGGTGAACGCGACACGGCTTTCCAGGCTGGCGATTTCTGCGCTGGGTGACGAGGCATTTTGCGCCGCCGCCAATTGTTGTTCGGCCTCCTTGAATTGGCCGAAGGCTTTTTTGCAGCGATCAAGCAGGGCCACCAGTTCCCTGTAGGTGCCGAACACGTAGAGCGCGAGCAAGGTGACAACGGTCACGAAAATGATGATGACGTGGGTACCAGTCATTGGAATTCCTGAGCGGCTGGAAAAAGGAACCAATCTTATCTGATTAATCGCCGGCCCGGTCGCTGGCCGCCCATCCATCTGCCGCTTCCATCACGGCGCTGAATGATTCCACGCCGCTGCGGTCGGAATCTTTACGCGTCATTCATTGAAGGAAGTGCCCATGAAGTCCAAATCCCTTGTTGCCTGCCTGCTGGTTGCCGCGAGCCTCTCTGCCGCGAGTCTCACCGTCCAGGCCGCAGATACCCCGCAAAAAACCGTGCAGCCTTCGAATATCAATACCCGCGACCTCAAGACGGGAGACCGTGCGCCAGACATTCTGATGCGTAAGGAGTCGGCCATTGCCGACTGGAAGAAACGTGGCCTGAAGCAGCCGGAAGAAGACAGCCAGTGGGCTCGAGTGAACGACAAGTACGTATTGCTCAAAACCACCAACGGCACGATTCTCGACATCACCCCCGTTAAAAAATAAAGCGTTCGGCGGGATGGGTGATCGCGCTTCATCCCGCTGGATTTGATTTTTGCATAAATGCATAAACCAGCATTTTTTTCTTCTTGTTTTGCGTTAAGGTACGTCCGCTGCGGGCCGCAATGGTCCCTTTACCTTGACCGGAATGAGAGCAGGATGCTTGCCACAATAAGAAATTACCCGCGTACCGTGAACCTGTTGTTGTCGGCCACGCTGATCCTCACCCTGGCCAAAGCCATCACCTTTCCGTACCTGGTGATCTACCTCACCAACCACTTTGCCCTCGACATCAGCCAGGTCGGCCTGGTGATCGGCAGCTCGCTGATCGTCGGCTCGCTGCTGAGTGTCTACGGCGGTTTCCTGGTAGACCGCATCAACAGCTACAGGCTATTGCTCAGCTTGAGTGTGGTGTTTGCCCTGGGGTTTATCGGCACGGTGCTGGCCCGGGAAATCTGGTCGTTCTACAGCTGCCTGATCCTGATCAACCTGGCGTACGCGGTGATCGACATCGCGATCAAGTCCGGGTTTGCCAGCCTGTTGCCGGAAGATGAGCGCAGCGAAGCGTTTTCCATCAAGTACACCCTGACCAATATCGGCTATGCCGTAGGGCCGTTTTTTGGCGCGATGGTGGCCAAGCTCGATATCAGCTTGCCGTTTATCCTGTCGGCGGTCCTGGGCTTCGGTTTTTTCCTGCTGTACTGGCGTTGGGGCGACCGCACGCTGGCCACGGTAGACACCACGCAAAAGCCGGTGTCGTTCCTCGCGGTGGGGCGTGTATTGCTGCGGGATCACCGACTGGTGTGCTTCACCGTCGGCGGCCTGCTCAGTGCCGTGGTGTTCGGCCAGTTCACCGCGTACCTGTCGCAGTACCTGGTGACCACCACTACCGCCGAATACACCTACACCATCATCAGCGCGGTACTCACCACCAACGCGGTGTTGGTGATTGCCCTGCAATACGCGATTGGCCGGCGCATTTCCCACCGCTACCTGAGCCAGTGGCTGATCTTCGGCCTGGGCATGTTCATGCTGGGGGTGATTGGCTTTGCTCTGGCGAGCAACGTGTGGTGGTGGATCCTGGCGATGGCGATTTTCACCGTGGGCGAAATCGTGGTGTTTCCGGCCGAGTACATGTTCATCGACCGCATCGCCCCGGACAACCTGCGGGGCATGTACTACGGGGCGCAAAACCTCTCCAACCTCGGTGCTGCCCTGGGGCCGGTGCTGTGCGGGCTGGTGCTGGCCAACCTGCCGGCCCACTACATGTTCTACATGTTGGCAGCGTTCATTGTCGGGGGAGGGGTGTTCTATTTTATCGGGGCGTCGTTGAAAGCCCGCGACATACTGTAGGAGCACGCTTGCTCGCGAAGGTCGTTAACGATAACGCGCCACGCCTGAATGAACGCGGTGCCCGGGCGTTTTTCGCGAGCAAGCCCGCTCCTACAAAGGGCGCAGCGGCAGGTCATCCAGCCTGAGTTTACCGACGGTGTTGCTCTGCAATTCGTACCGCAACTCGTCGACCATCTTTTCCACTTCCTGCGGGGTCTGCAGCTTGTTGACGCTGATCCCGGTGACCACCAAATCCACCCGGCCGCTTTCGGCGTCGAAGACCTTGAGCGTCAACGACGCGTCACGGCACAGGGTGAATTCGCAGGTCAGGGGCGACAGGGCCTCTTCGATGCAGTTGCGCAGTTGGGAGAGCGTAAACATCAGGGTTCTCCTCAGCGACGACGCAGCAACAGGCCCAGCAGCAGGCCGACACCGGCGACGATCGCAACCGTTGCCAGGGGTTTTTGCTTGGCGAAATCGCCGACGGTGTCCAGCGCGTCACCGTAGGTTTGCTGCAACTGGCCAGCGGCCTGGCGAGCTACACCCTCGGCCTGGAGACGTTCGTCACCGGTCAGATCACCCAGAAAACCTTGAGCCTTGCCGGCCACTTTTTCGACAGCGCCTTTGACTTGTTCGCTTTTCATGATGGATTCCTTAAAGGGCATGACATCTCAACGGCACAGGACCCGAAGCCCTGTGCCCACCCTTCAAGGTTAAGCAGTGCACCCCCGTGCAATAAGGCGAATTTGCACCGGTCGCACTAGTGCATTTGCACTCTATTTCGGCTTTTTAACCCGCAACTCACCGGCAAACAGCCCGCGCTCACGGGCCCACACGATGGCTGCACTACGGCTATGCACCCCCAGTTTGGAGTACACCGTGGCCACATGGTTACGCACGGTGTTGGGTGCCAGTTTCAGGCGCGAAGCGATTTCCTTGTCGGCCAGGCCTTCGCAAATCAAGCCCAGTACATCGCGCTCCCGGGCGGTCAGGTCGGTGAAGGAAATGTTCGGTACATTGGGGCTGTTGACGCTCTTGGCATTGGCCAGTTTTTCAATCAGCGTCTGGCTGAACCATGAGGCGTCCTGCATTACTTCCTCGATCGCGGCCACCAGTTCCAGCTCGGAGCGCTTGCGTTCGGTGATGTTCATCAGCACCAGCAGGTAGCAGGGCACATCCTGGATACTGACGGTGTCGGCAGACAGCACACAGTCGATCAGCTCATTGCCTTTCTTGCGAATCTTCAGGTCGAGGCCGTCGAGGTTGCCGGCTTTTTCCAGGGTGGTGAACAGTTGCGTGCAGGCCTGGGGGCTGTCGATAAAGTCGATGTCTTCGATGGATTTGCCGATCAGTTCTTCACTGGTATAGCCGGTGATGGTCATGAAGGCTTCGTTGATATCCACCACCTGGCGGTTGGCGGCGTTGCACACCAGGGTCGGCACCGGCGTCAGGCGGAACGACTTGGCGAAGCGTTCCTCGCTCTGACGCAGGGCGGTTTCGGCCTTGCGGCGAGGCTCCAGGTCGGTGAAGGAAAACAGCATGCAGTCTTCCTCATTCATGTCCAGCGGCTGGCCGGCCACGATCACCAGTTTGCTGCCGCCTTCGGGCAGTTTCAGTTCGGCTTGCATCTGTGGAATGGTCGCGCCTTCGCCCAGGCGCTTGACGGCCAGGTCCTTGTTTTCGGCCTGTTCCAGCACGTCCAGTTCATACACCGAGTGGCCGATCACCTGGTCGCGGTTGTAGCCGGTCATCTCCAGGAAGCCCTGGTTGACCTTGATGTAGCGCAGGTCGCTCAGGCGGCAAATCACCGCCGGCGCCGGGTTGGCATTGAAGGTCTTTTCGAAGCGCTGTTCGGCGCTGGCCCATTCGGTGGCGTCGCTCAGGATCAACACCAGCAATTCCGGCTCGCCCGACGCGTCGTCGAGCACCAGGCTGCGCAGGCGATGCACCCAGACTTTTTCCTCGTCGCCGGTGGGGGTGACTTCCACCACCACATCGCTGAACTCTTCACCGTCTGCCACCCGGCTCAGAGGATAATTCTCCAGCACCAACGGGTGGTTGTTGCGATACCGCAAGGCAAAGCGCGCGGCGTATTCCTTGGTGTTGGCACCCAGGTCTTCGACTTTATCCACGCCATGCATCTGCAGCGCGGCTTCATTGGCCCAGAGGATGGTCTGGTCGGCCTCGGCGAGGATCACCCCATCGGACAAGCCGGAGATGATCTGCTGCAGTTGGCGGCGGTTGGTTTCTTTGGCGAGGACGGCCTGGCTCATGGTTTCTCCTGGGGTAAGTCGCATGGGAAGTACGACACCTGAGGCTCAGGATAGTGCAGAGAAAGTGCCCGGCGCGGGGTGCGAATGCACCAGTGCGCCTAGTGCAATTGTGTCGAGACCGCAGGGCAGGTGCCTCGCCAAACTGGCCACCTACCCACTGTTCAAAGGATTTAACATGACCACTGTCTATGAAACCAACCGTTCGCTGTTTCGTGTGTCCTGGGGCTCGGTATTGGCCGGTAGTGCAATTGCCCTGGTGACCTATCTGGTATTGAGCGTACTTGGCACCGCGATTGGCGCCAGCGCGGTAGACCCGATGGCCGCGGGTAACCCGCTGAGCGGTTTCGGCACCGGTGCCGGGATCTGGCTGTTTGTCTCGACGCTGCTGGCAATCGGTACCGGTGCATTCGTGGCCGGGCGCACCGCGCCGGATCGCGGCGGCCTGCACGGCGTGCTGAGCTGGACCATCACCACCTTGCTCACCACCTGGCTGCTGGCCGCGCTGGCCACCAGCGTTGTGGGAGCGGCGGGCAATGTCGTCGGCAAGGGCCTGTCGGCTGCCGGCAGCGGGATCGCCGCCGTGGCGCCGGGTATCAGCGACAGCGTCAAGCAGCAACTGAATGAGCAGGGCATCAAGCTGGACTGGAACAGCCTGCAAGGTCAGCTCGACACACTGCTCAAGCAGAGCGGCAAACCTGAACTGGACCCAGCCAACGTTGAGCAAAAAGCCGATCAGGCGGCGGCGGACGGCAAGCAGTCGGCCAACGATGCCGCGACCAACCCAGCCCAGGCTGGTGATGAATTGAAGCAGTGGTTCGAGCGGGTCAAGGCTTCCGGTGAGCCGGCGTTGAACGCGGCGGACAAGCAGGCACTGGTCAATATTGTTGCGGCCCGTACCGGCAAGAGCCAGGCTGAGGCCACCCAGATTGTCGACAACTACGCCCAGGCCTACCAGCAGGCCGTGCAGAAGGTTGACGAACTGAAGCAACAGGCTGAACAGAAAGCCCGTGAAGCCGGTGAAGTCGCGGCCAAGCAACTGTCCCGTGCTGCGTGGAGCACCTTGTTGATGTTGCTGCTGGGCGCAGCGTTGAGCTTCGGTGTGGGTCGCCTGGCGATTTCCACCCGTCGTGTACCGTTGGCCTGATCATGACCTGAGGTGATCTATGTGGCGAGGGAGCTTGCTCCCGCTGGGCTGCGAAGCGGCCCCAAAAAAGAGGGGCGCGCTACGCACTGGAGCGCCAGCCCGGTCCAGCGGGAGCAAGCTCCCTCGCCACAATGCTTCGCTGGCACCAAACATGCTAGTGTCAGCACTCCAACATCCACTGGCAGTGCCTGGCGATGCGCGACATCTACAGCGTCTTCAACTCCAACGGCGCCTATGAAACCGGGGCCCATGCCCACGACGAATTCATGCTGATGGTGCCCGAGCACGGCCTGTTGCGTTTCAAGGATGAAGAAAGCGGGCGCACCACCTCGGTGATCGACCGCCAGTTCGTACTGGTGCCGCCGCAATCCAGCCATTCCTCCTCGTCACTCACCGCCAGCCAGGGCCACGTGGCGTTCTACGTCGACCCCGACTACATGCACTACGCCTTGCGTGACCTGTCCGGTGATGCCAACCGCTTGCTGCGCGTGCCCACCCTGGGCATCTGGCAAACCTCCGCGCCGTTGCACCATCTGCTCCTGGCAAAAAAAGCCTTCAGCCAACCCGACCTGTACATCGACCGCCGCCGCCAGGTGGCCCAGGCCGATCACTTGCTGCTGCTCGAATGCCTGGCGATTTCCCTCAGCCAGCCGAGCCTGCAACGCTCATCTACCGAGCGCCACGGCGCCATGCTGGTGCGTGACGTCAAGGCGTACGTGGAAGGCAACCTCGAACATGCGCCGGGGCTGGATGAAATCGCCGAGACGTTTCACATGTCGCGCCGCCATCTGACCCGGCTGTTCGCGCTGCACACCGGCGAGACGGTGCTGGCGTACGTCCAGCGCCTGCGCCTGGAGCGCGCGCAGACGTTGTTGCGGCACACCCGCATGTCGGTGCTGGAGATCGCCAATAACGTCGGCTATGAGTCACCGTCACACCTGGCCCATGTGTTTCGCCGGGTGCTGGGCGTGTCGCCGGATGAGTGGCGCCGCGGCTGATACCGCCTCAACTTTTTTGATGTCCCGATCCCGCGCATGATCCGGCCCGATCCCGTGCGCCGCAAATCCGTCATCCGTTCATCCTCACCCCGTCAACAACAAACAAGTCCGGCCTACCGGACGAGGAGGGGCGGTGAGTGCAAAACCCTTTATCAGCTTCGCAGGGGTGCAAAAAAGCTTCAAAGTCGAGGGCCGCCAGTTTGTGGCCGTGCGCAACGTATCGCTTGAAGTTCAGCGGGGCGAAATCATCACCCTGGTCGGCCCTTCGGGGTGCGGCAAGTCCACCTTGCTCAACATGACCGCCGGGCTCTTCGGCCCCACGGAGGGCCAGGTGCATTACGACGGCGCCGAGGTCAAGGGCGTCAACACCCGTGTCGGCTACATGACCCAGGCCGACCACTTGCTGCCGTGGCGCACCGTGGCCGGCAACATCGCCGTGCCGCTGCAAATCCGCCGCATGCCCAAGGCCCGGATCGACAGTCGCGTCGAGGAGCTGATGGCGCTGGTGGGCCTCACCGGTTTTGGCGAAAGCTACCCCAACCAGCTTTCCGGCGGCATGCGCAAACGCGCGGCCATGGCGCGCTTGATGGCCAGCGACCCGGAAACCCTGCTGATGGACGAACCCTTCGGCGCCCTTGATGCGCAGATGCGCCTGACCCTGCAGACCGAACTCTTGCGCCTGTGCCGCAAGCTCAACAAGACCGTGCTGTTCGTCACCCACGATGTCGATGAAGCCATCGCGCTGGCGGACCGCTGCGTGGTGTTCGCCGGTCGCCCGGGCACCATCGACCATGTGCTCGATATTCCCTTGGGCGGTGAACGCAACCTGGTGCAATTGCGCTCTGACCCACGCTACGTGGAACTCTGCGCCGCCCTCTGGAAACGCCTGGCGCCCGACGTCGCCGGTGCTGCCGATCCCGCCTCATTGGCTCACTCGCTGGAGGTCGTATGATCCAGGTCTATCGCTTGCTGTTCCTGATTTTCCTGCTGGTGTTCTGGGAGTGTGTCTCCCGCTGGTTCGGCGTGGAATTTTTCATCAGCCGGCCTTCGGCGGTGGCGCAGAGCCTGTGGAAAATCCTCATGAACGGGGTGTTCTTCTACCACGCCGGCATCACCACCCTGGAGGCCGTGCTGGGCTTCTTCTTCGGCTCCCTCGCAGGCTTGATCGCCGGTTTGGTGCTGGGCCGCGCCAAGCTGCTGGCGGATATTCTCGACCCGTTCCTGACCGCCTTCTACAGCTTGCCGAAAGTCGCGCTGGCGCCGCTGTTCATCCTCTGGTTCGGCATCGGCTTGCCGATGAAAGTCATCCTGACCGCGGCCGTGGTGTTCTTCCTGGTGTTCCTCAACACCTACAGCGGCGTGCGCAACGTGTCCCGCGAGCAACTGACCATCCTGCGCCTGATGGGCGCCAAGGAGCGCGACCTGTTGACCATGGTGGTCATCCCGTCCGCTTTCACCTGGGTATTCACCGGCCTGCGCCTGTCGGTGCCCTATGCGCTGATCGGCGCGCTGGTGGGCGAGATCATCGCCGCCAACCGGGGCCTGGGCTACCTGCTCTCGGATGCAGCCTCGCAGTTCGATACCGCCGGTGTATTTGCCGCACTGGTGGGCATCATCGCCCTCGCGCTGATCCTGAACACGGCGGTGAAGCTGGCAGAACGCAAGTTGATGCCGTGGAAGGCCAACGAAGCGGAACGTGAAGTTGCGGTTTAACCCCTTATTTTTGCGGAGCTTGATCATGTTCAAACCACTGTTCATCGCCAGCGTTTTACTCGCCTCATGCCTGCCCGCCGCGCAGGCCCGGGACCTGACCAAAGTCACCCTGGCGTTCCCCAGCGAAGGCTTCCTCTATGTGCCGATCTACGTCGCGCAGAAGCAAGGCTACTTCGCCGATGAAGGCCTGAATGTGGACGTCATCGTATTCCAGAAAGGCGGCTCGGCAGCACTCACCGCCGTGCTGGGGCGTGATGCGGATGCTTACGTCGGCCTGCCCGCCGTCGCGGTGCGCGCCCGCACCAAAGGCCAGAATGTCCAGGCGTTCGCCGCCGTGCAGACCCAGTTCGGCAGCACCGTGGTGATCGACGGTGCCTCGGCGCAAAAGGCCGGCGTGTCGGCCACCTCATCCCTGGCCGCCCGTGCCCAGGCCCTCAAGGGCTTGAAGATCGGCGTCACCGGCCCTGGCAGCACCACCGACATGCTGGTGCGCTACCTGGCCAAGGATGCGGGGCTCAACCCGGACAAAGACTTCACCATCATGCCCATCGGCGGCGCGCCAAACATGCTCGCGGCGTTTTCCCAGGGCAGCATCAACGGCTTCTCGCTGTCGCCACCCACCATCACCACCGCCGAGAAGCAAGGCGGCTTTGTGTTGATGGACCTGGCCAAGGGCGAATACAAACCCCTGGACGGCTTCCTCTTCACTGCGATGATTGCCCGTGAAGACTGGCTGGCCAGCAACAAGGTCACGGCCGAAAAAATGGTCCGCGCCCTGTGGCGTGCCGAACACCTGATTGCCAGCGACCCGGACAAGGCTCGCGAGTCGGTGCGCCCGTATTTCGCCAACACCGACGCCGCCATCTTCAATGCTGCCTGGACCGCTTCGCTACCGTCCTACCCGGCCACGCCGCGCATCGAGAAAGACGGCGTTGAGAAAAACATCCGCTTCATGAACGCTGTGGAGAGCGACCCGGTCGAACTCGACCCGCAGCAGGTCTACACCAACTCCATCGTCGACGCCGTGGCGCCGACTGTTTCCACCCTTCAGGGAGAGGCGAAATGACGCCCGAGGTTCACCTGGTCAATGTTTTTCCCGCCACCGCCCGTGGCGGCAACCCCGCGCCAACCGTGGCCGTCGCCGATGGCATGAGCGATGCCGACATGCAGCAAGTCGCCCGCGACTATGGCCATGAGTGCGGCTTCGTGTTCGCCGCACCGGTTGGCAGCGAGTTCGATTTTGCCTTGCGCTTCTGGGTGCCCAACCACGAGATGGAAATGTGCGGCCACGCCACCGTGGGAGCGGTGTGGCTGCTGGATCGGTTGGGCATGCTGCACAAGGACCGCCTGACGTTATCGACCCTGAGCGGTCCGGTGGATGCGCGGATCACCGCTGCGGGCACCCCGGATATCCAGGTGGAAATCAGCCAGCCCAAGGGCCAGGTCGAGGCGTTGAACGATGCCGAAGTCGAGGCCGAGATTCTGTCGGTGCTCGGCATCACTTCCAACGAACTGGCACCGCTGCCGATCCAGAACGCTTGCACCAGCCGGGTGAAAACCCTGATCGCGCTGAAAAGCGTGGCGGTACTGGATAGCCTGAAACCGGATTACCGGCGGATGCAGCAACTGTGCGAGCGCATCGGCTCCACTGGTTTGTACCCCTATGCGCCATCGGATCTGGAAGGGCGACAGTTTGATGCGCGGCAGTTTCCCAAGTCCTCGGGTTACCCGGAAGACGCCGCCACCGGCATCGCGGCTGCCGCGTTGGCGTTTGGCTTGTTGGAGAATGGCCTGGTGACGGCAGATGATCGCCCGGTGCACATCCGCCAGGGCCGGGCCATGGGCCGACCTTCGCAAATCTCCCTGCGGTTTCGCCGGGATGAAGCGGGGCAGGTGCAAGGTTGCTGGCTGGGTGGGCATGTGGAATTTGTCGAGGAACCGGCATGAGCGTGCGCGAAAAACTGCAAGCCCTCGGGCTGGAATTACCCGAGGCGCCGAGCCCCAAGGGAGACTACGTGCCAGTGACGATTCATGGAGGCGTGGCGTATGTCAGCGGGCAGGTTTGTCGGCAGGGTGACAGCGTGATTACCGGGCCGGTGACGGACCAGACCTCTACGGAGTTGGTCAACGAAGCAGGGCGGACCTGTGTGCTGCGGGCCTTGAGCGTGCTGGACCAGGCGGTAGGGCTGGAGAACGTCGAGCGCATCCTGTTCGTTCGCGGGTTTGTGTTTGGCGGGGAAGGTTTCCAGGGCTTCTCCAAGGTGGTCGACGGCGCGTCGCAACTGTTGATTGAGCTGTTTGGCGAGCACGGCCGGCATGCGCGTTCGGCGGTGGGCGTGGCGGGATTACCCAGCAACGGCCTGCTGGAACTGGAACTGACGGCGGTCGTCACTGCCTGAACCACCCACCAAAATGTGGCGAGGGAGCTTGCTCCCGCTGGGCTGCGCAGCCGCCCCAAAACCGATGATCGCAGTGCCTCGGGCATACCGCGTCAACCGGTCCGGGAGCGCTTCGCGCTCCAGCGGGAGCAAGCTCCCTCGCCACAGGATTCGTGTTGCTTTCACCTCTGCAGGAACCCCGGCGAACGAGTAAACTGCCCGCCTTTTATTCTCACGACGAGACGGTGAGCTTTTGAACGCAGGAAAAACCGCAGGGCTGTTGCTGCTCACCGCCTTATTGGCGGGATGCGGCACCTCGCCACCCCGCACCCCCAACGACATCTGCGGCATCTTCCGCGAAAAAGACGATTGGTACGACGCCGCCAAGGTGACCCAGGCGCGCTGGGGCGTGCCGATCCAGGTGCCGTTCGCGATCATGTATCAGGAATCGGGCTTCCGGCAGGACGCCAAGACCCCACGCAAGTACCTGCTGTGGATCATCCCCTGGGGTCGTGTGTCTACGGCCTCCGGCTACGCCCAGGCCAAGGATGAAGTGTGGAGCGACTACCAGAAAAGCACCGGACGCTACGGCGCCAGCCGGCAGGACTTTGACGACGCCATCGACTTTGTCGGCTGGTACATGGACAAGACCTACACCATCAACGGCGTATACAAATACGATGCCTACGGCCAGTACCTGAATTACCACGAAGGCTGGGGCGGTTACCGGCAGCGTACCTACGCGAGCAAAGCCTGGCTGATGCCGGTGGCAGGCAAGGTTCAGGCGCGTTCGCAGATGTATGCGGCGCAATATGCGGGCTGCAAGAATGATCTGGGGCGTGGGTTCTGGAGCCGGTTCTGGCATTGGCTTTAAGTGCTCGGGCAGTCCTTTGCCCGGCGTAGGAGAGCGGAGCTAAACGGCTAACCATCCCACCAATGGCACTACCGCCAACGTGCTCAGCGCCATTGAGATTACGTTGCCGATATAAGGATGAAAGTGCGGTGGTAACCGTCCTGCAATCGCGCAGGCCAGTGGCGGCGCCATCAGCGCGCCGAGCAACGCACTGGACCCCATCACCATCCAGCTGCCGCCATGGGTCAATACGGCTGCCGGGACTACCGATACCAGCGGGACATACGTGGGATACCAGCCTCGTTTTATCCACTGATGTCGCCAGATCACCACGCCCAGCGCTGATGTCAGCGCTTGCGCGCCGATCAGGTGCAGTATCAGGCCGGATCCATAGGCCGGGCTCATCGGGTTCAGCGCGTAAGCCAGTAACACACCCGCCAGCAAGCCAAGGCTGGCCAGCTCATTGCCGAAGAACGGCGCTTCGGAAAAGTCAGCCAATACCCTCCGCACGCTCCACACCACACCATAAGTCGGTGGCTTCAGCGGGGCGGGCCTTTGCGGCGCTGTGTAATCGCTTCGTACCAGGACCGGCACGTGACGGCACAATACAAAGGCAATCACACTGCCAACCGCCATCCCAAGCACATTTCCGATCACCACCGGCAAGCCCAGCGGTATGCAGACGTAATTAACGATCAACAAACACATCGGCGTGACCAGTAAACCTCCCAGTACGGCGCCGTTGAGCGTCACTTTCCAGCCACCTCCGAACATCAGCACCATTGCCGCCGGCAGTGAAACAAACGCTGCAAACGTCGGTTGCCAAGTGTCAGCGGTCACCGTCCAGCCCCATAACGCGTTGCTTAGCAGCAAGCCGAGTAAGGAGCTGGTTATCAGCCACGGCCACAGCCCTGTGCCGTACGAGATAGCAAAGCCCTGCCAGGACTTGCCCGTGCGGCTGGCCCACCACGCCAGATACGCACCGCCCAGCAGGCCCAGTGACGCCAGTTCGTGTTTGTAGAACGCGACCTCGCTGATATCCCCCAACACCCAGCGCAGCCACGCACTGGGATGTGGAAGGCTGGTCACCATATCGGCATATCCCGGCCAAGGGTAAATAAGGGCTATCCATAGGATCAGCAAAGCACTGGCAAGACCCAGAACTATGACGGTGTTATCGGCCCGGGAGCGCCCTGCACGCGGCTTTTCAAAGAGGCTTTCCATGATGCACCCTCCGATCAGCGTGGCAGGGCAGGGTGCTGGGTGTACCCGAGCATCTGGTCGTAAAGATCAGCACGCCGGTCCCGCTGCAAGTCGTTAAGACTGTTCCAGATAGGCGCGCTGCGGGCACTGGTGAGATCGACATCGGCGAAAAGGATCTCCTGCCGATTCGCCGACGCCACCGTACCGATGGGCCATCCATTGGTACCGGCAATCAGCGAACATCCCAGGTAACGCGCATCGCGCTCCTCGCCGATACGACTGGCGGCAGCGATAAACACGTTATTGACGTGGGCGGCGGTCATCGTGAGATACGACGCCATGCACTTCCCCGCGTCGTCGAACAACGGCGGCGGGGTCCACACCCAGTTGTTGAGGCTGCAAATAATATCGGCGCCTTGCTGGCTGAGGATGCGTGGCACCTCGGGAAACCAAATGTCCCAGCAGATCAACAGGCCAATACGGCCTATGGGTGTTTCGAAAACGGGGAATCCTGTATCGCCGGGAGTGAACCAGAGCTTCTCCAGGTTCCACAGATGGGCCTTGCGGTACTTGCCAATAAAGCCATCCGGCCCCAGCAATACAGCCGTATTGAACAGCTGCATAGCGGAAATTTCGCTGAGGCCTGCCACCAGGTACACCTGATGTTTACAGGCAAAATCTGTCCAGGCCTGCACACTTGGCCCACCCGGAATGGCCTCGGCATGATCAAACGCGTCCTGACGGCTGGAGAAGAAATAGCCACAGTTAGAGAGCTCTGGCAACACGATCAGATTGGCACCGCCGCTCACTGCTTCCGTCGCCAGCTCAAGGCTATGACGCAGGTTGCGCTCCCGGTTTTCCATTCCGACCTGGGGATCAAACTGTACGACAGCTATGCGAACAGGGCTTGTTGGATCGCTCATTGCGGGTGACCTCTTATTTTTATTCAGCCAGAAGTGGCTGGATGTTTATAAGAGGCGACCTGATGTTTAAATGAAAGTCGGACGCGTCCGATAGCAATGTAGTTTGCTTCTGCCAAGGCTTTTGCATGGTGTGTTTATTTTGCTGGGGGTGAATACTCTGTTTTGTATTCTGGATAGTCTTGCATTGAGAATCCTCCATTGAAGAGGGCGCCAGTTCTATTGCAGATATTTATGACGGTATCTATTGCGCCCCTGAAACAAGGCTCTGTCCATCCGGCATCTACTGAAAAAGATTCGCCGCAGAGGTAAAGTCCAGACTTGAATGAGTAGTCCTTATTGTATTTCATTAAGCTGACAGCCTCATAGTAGGTCCCTGGTCTGTACAATTTTGCGCATCCCAATGAGTTTTGGTCATTCATCCAGCGTTGCACGATGGCCTGCTCGTGGCCGATGTATGGAGAGATTTTTTCTTGGATGTTAGTGGATTTAACCAGGATTCTATCCAGCTCTTCTATGCACTTGGTTATTAACTCTTTGTCACTTAGTGAAGATAACTTTGTTGCGTCATCTTCCCAGGTGTAGCTCAAGAGTATGCAGTCATAGGTGTGATGCTCGTTATAGCGATAGGTATATACGTCATGTATGAAACTGTCGGTAACGATGGCTTGCGGGATCTTCAAGTTTTTGGACAGGAAGGTTTTTTTTAACGGGGCGTACACTTTGCAGCTGGTTTCCCAGTGAGCAGTTTTATAGGCATTTATCGTGTCGTAAGGGAGCATCTCTTCATCGAAACCCTCAAGCAGTATTTGTGTTTCGATTATCCAGGAGGGGAGCGTGATGATGACCGAGTCGAAGTCGGCATGGCAGACTTCAGTTTTTTTGGGGTTACTAGCATTCCAATGATAATAAACGCGCGTTTTCCCATTTCTCAGCTTTTCCAGTTTTTTTACTGGAGAGTCAGTCAGTAATCCATCCGTCTTCTTGAGGCTGAGGTCATACACGGAGTCGCTTATTTCAGGAGTACTCATAAAGAGCAGACATTCTGCCAAGGCCCCGAGACCTTTGTAGCTGGGCTTATTAAACTCTAGTCCCCGAGAGTCAAAAACGGCCGGACTTCTCAGGTGCGGCGAGTCGACTGCCTCGCCATCCAGTTTGACCCGGCCATGAATTAGCTGGAGGTGACTGCTGAAACCAAAAATCGCAGTCCGCAGGGGATAAAGCGAGCAAATGTCATAAAATGCTCCCCAACTGCCATCGCCTATTCCAATTGCATAGAACACAGCCGACTCTTGCGTCGTCATGCCCATGCCACCGAAGTCACCGGGGCGTTCCTTGTGCCAAGACTCAATAGCCGGCATTTTCACTAAATCCCTAAACGAGATACTTTCGTACTTTTCAACTACTCTGGTCCAAAATAATTCCCATTGCTCGCTTCCGTATAATTCCGAAACTTTCTGAGTCATACGGTTCGCAAAGTTTCGCCATTTTGCAGACACTGCACTCAGGGTCTCGCCAGGTGGAGGCGTTATACCATCTTTGTTTTTCCAGATCAGCATGGTGGGCTGACTACTATTATCTATACTCCCTTCGCGTAAGTAGATCCCGGTTGATGTGACCCACGGGCTTCCCGGATTTGGGAAGTTTGAATGAACAAGATCAAACGCTTTGGTGTAATAGGCCATCATGGATCGGCCTTCAGTGGGGTTTTCATCAGATCGATTAAAAAAGGGCATACGCATCGCGCCCATTTCAAAGGGCGGTCGTCCTGTATTGTTGGAGCGCTGTCCACCAAGAACGGTAAGGTGTCTGCCTCCGATTCTTTTGGATTTCTCGATCAGGGATATGTCTTTAAAGCCGCAGCGATACAGTTCTCTTGCTGCAGTAAGGCCTGTGATGCCTGCCCCGATGATACATATTTTGTGGTCCAAATGAGGCGCCTTTGCAATTCCGCCTTTTTGCTCCACTAAGGCTCGATAATCGAAGCATAAGTCTGGTGGGCCAGGAAAACGGCCCCGCCATTTATTTCTGGTAGATCTCTTTTCTCTGGAAGCGCGGGCAGCAATATCAGCCGGGTAATTGAAGTCTGATCCTATGGTCATACAAGTCATCCTTGATGTTCTATGTTTCTGGATAGTTAGGCTGCTCGTTGTATCGAAGAAGATAAATAGGTGGTTTGTATTTTTTTTACGTACGTTTTCGTGATTTTTTGTAGGTTGGTGCATTCGAACTGGCAGGCTATTGGAGAAAACGAGGTATGTGGGCTTGCCAAATGCGTTTGACTCTGGGAAAACGCCCATTTGGCGCGATCCGCGCATTACACAAAACGAGAAAAAATGAGCACCGAACTGGAAATCACCGACATCCGCCTCGGCGACGGCAAAACCGTGGTCAAAGGCGCCCTGATCACCACGCAATACACCGGCACTCTGGAAGACGGCACGGTGTTCGACTCCTCATGGGAACGCGGCAAGCCATTTCAGTGCGTGATCGGCACCGGTCGCGTCATCAAGGGCTGGGACCAGGGGCTGATGGGCATGAAAGTTGGCGGCATTCGCACGTTGTTCGTGCCGGCGCACCTGGCCTACGGCGAGCGCTCGATGGGGGCGCATATCACGCCCAACAGTAATTTGCGGTTTGAGATTGAGTTGCTGGAAGTACTGACGCGGGATGATTGAGGGGCGGTGAACATGGATGTTGTTGAAGCAGGGGAGTTGCCGCGCAGTTCGATAGCGGGCATTCGGGTAGTTGAGCTGACCCTTGAGGGTGAAGCCGAGTTGCAGCGCTTTTTCGAAGCAGCCCCGGAATATTTTCTCGCGGTCAACGGTGAGCCAGCCACACCCACGGAGGCTCGGGATGAGTTGACTCTTGAACTGCCCGACACCTGGAGCTACACGCGGATGTATTGGATTGGCTACCGCAATGCCGAAGGGCAGTTGGTTGCGGTGGTGAATGTGGCGTCGGATCTGTTGGCGGTCGGGGTTTGGCATATCGGGTTGCTGTTGGTGGCCACGCCGTTGCATGGCAGCGGTTTTGCGCGGCAGTTGCATGCCGATTTCCAGGATTGGGTAGTGAGCCTGGGCGCACGCTGGTTGCGGTTGACGGTGGTGGTGGGGAACGTCAAGGCTGAGCGGTTCTGGCCCCGGCTTGGGTATGTTCAGGTGCGGACTCGGGATGGCATCGAGATGGGGCGGCAGGTGAATCGGGTTTCCATTCAGGTGAAGGCGTTGGCGGGTGGGGCGATCAATGAGTATTTGGCGCTGGTGGAGCGTGATCGACCGTCTTCTGCGTAGCAGCTGTCGAGCCTGGAAGAGGCTGCGTTCGGCGACTCGGTGGAGTGTCTGGCTTGATGATCGCAGTGTGGCCGACGCAGCCTCGCTTGGGCTCGACAGCTGCTACGGGGGGGATAGCTGCGCAGTGGTGCGTACCTGAACCCTCCCTGAAGAACCTGCCCAAACCCATCGGGTAAATTTTCCTACGGTTTACTCTCATTAATTCGGAGCGTAAGCTTCGCGCGTTTTCATCAATAGCGGAGACCCTCAGTGGGTACTTGTTCGAGTGACAGTCGTCGGCCGGTCTCGATAACCGGCACATACTTGGCAAGATAACGCGCATTTTTCCGATGCCGTTGTCTCGCCCAGAAGCGAGAAGCGGCATTTCGATGGCGGCCAGTCCTGGCCCGATTCCGAATTCCCTCTCATCGACGCTTAACAGTACGTGATGCCTTGCATCGCGGTACTGCGGACGCGCCTGTCGTTTGCGACGGGCGGGCCTGTCCTGTCGTGCCCGTGACTCAATCACGGCCCAGGATGGTCGTACCTGGCCGAAGGTTTCCTCGCGTAAGTTTGGCTGGTCATGAATAGGGAAGACGCCTATGCAAGCAATCAACAACATCAACCTCAACTCGCTGATCGACACGCTGGTCAGCCTCACCGCGGCCTTCATTCTCGGTGGCCTGATCGGGTTTGAGCGTCAGTACCGCCAGCGCACAGCGGGGCTGCGCACCAACGTGCTGGTGGCGGTGGGAGCGGCGATTTTCGTCGACATGGCCAACCGCCTGGGCGGCGCCGAAGGGGCGGTGCGGGTCGTGGCCTATGTGGTCTCGGGCATCGGTTTTCTCGGTGCCGGTGTGATCATGCGTGAAGAAGGCAACGTGCGCGGCCTGAATACTGCGGCCACGCTCTGGGCGTCGGCGGCGGTGGGTGCCTGTGCCGGTGCCGACCTGATCCTCGAAGCGCTGCTCGGTACACTGTTTGTGCTGGCGGCCAACACGCTGCTGCGCCCGATCGTCAATAACATCAACCGCCAGCCACTGGACGTGGTGTCGGCCGAGGTGACCAACATTCTGTATGTGGTGGCCCGGCGTACCCAGCAGAAGGCGGTATTGGCCTTGCTCGAAGCCGAACTTGCTCGCTGCAACTACCCGGCCAGTGATGTGGACGTACGTCCCTTTGGTCCTGAAGAGGTGGAAATCGAGGCGACGCTGGCCGTGACCTCGGTAGACGGTGACGAACTGGATGCGCTGGTGGCGCGTATTTCCACTTCAGCCCTCGTGGTGCAAGCGTTCTGGAGTCCGAGTACCACCGACTAGGCCGCCTTGGCGCCCCCGGGACCGGCTCTTTACTATGCTTGTGGTGAGGAAAAATCCTACATTCAGCTGGGACTATCCCTTCAGTTGTTACGCCGTTCCATTGGTAAGGTTGCGCGCTTGCGACTAGCCAGGCACGCAGGTGCCGCCTACCTAGGGTTATGCGCTGTTCAAATGGAGGGACCCGACTGCTGCTTGTAGGACTGTTCAGTTCCGTTCGTCGGAACTGTCATTTCTCACAGGTAGATAGGTCCCGTGTGATGTGTAACGGTACTGAATCCTCCCAGGGGAGCCTTATGAGCAAAGCTTTAATCGTGGATGACCATCCATTTATCCGCGCAACCGTCCGCTATCTGCTGAAGCAGGAAGGCTTCGACACGATCTTCGAGGCCGGCAACGGCGCCGATGCCATGCAGATTGCCCGGGAGGAGCGCCCCGAGCTGATCATCCTCGACCTGGCGATGCCGAAGCTGGGTGGCCTGGAGGTGATCAGCCGGATCAAGGCGCTGGGCCTGCCGTGCAAGATCCTGGTGCTGACGTCCTACCTGGCGGTGTTTTTTTCCACCCGCTGCATGCGTGCCGGCGCGATGGGGTTTGTCGCCAAGACCGGCGAGCTGGATGAGTTGCAAAAAGCGATCAAGGCCGTGATGTCCAACTACAGCTGCTTTCCGAGCCTGCCCACCAGCTCGGTGCGCCGCGACGATTTGCAATCCACCGAGCAGGACCTGGTGGCAGAGCTTTCCGACCGCGAGCTGACCGTACTGCAGAAGCTGGCGCTGGGGTTGGGTAACAAGGAAATTGCCGAGGACATGTTGCTCAGCCACAAGACCATCAGCACTTATAAAACCCGACTGAAGGAGAAGCTGCGGATGTCGTCGGTGGTGCATTTGTCCAAGTTCGCCCAGCGCAATCATCTGATCTGAAATGATCAACTTTCGGGTCTTGTGGCTCAGCGCAAGTGTGCTGCTGGGCGCGCTCTGCACACAAGGCCTGGCGCTTGGCGAGCCGCGCACCCTGTATCTGTTGGGGCATTCCGTCATTGAAACGCCCGCCGTACGGCTGCATGAAACGCAGTGGAGCTGGCTGCGCGAACGGCGCCGGTTGTTGATGGGCATCTCTGGGCCCGACTACGCACCATTCGAGTTGAGCACCAGCGATGAACTCGAGGGGATTACGGCGGATTACGCGTCGCTGATCGCCGATGCGCTGAACATCACGATAGAAGTGCGCCGCTACGACAATCGCGATGAAGTCATCACCGCGCTCAAGCGTGGCGAGGTGGATTTTGTGGGATCTGCCAACGGCTACGAGGCGGCAGACCCGCAGCTGGTACTCTCGCGCTCCTATGCCATGGATCAACCGACCCTGGTCACCCGCACGGGTGACAGCCAGGGCCTGAGCAGCGACCTGGCCGATAAACGTGTGGCGATGTTTTATCACTACATGCAGCCTGACGCGGTGCAGGCGTTTTACCCCAATGCCCGGATCCAGCTGTTCCCTTCAACCTTCGAGGCCATCGGAGCGGTTGCGTTCGGCCATGCAGATGTTTACCTCGGCGATGCAATCAGCACCAACTACCTGATCAACAGGAACCACCTGAACAACGTCCGCATGGCCGATTTCTCGTCACTTGAGGTCAATCCCTTCGCGTTTGCATTTTCCCGGGACAACGCGCGCTTGCTGTCGATCATCAATGCGGCACTGGCGGTGATCCCGGTCAGCGAGCAGATGGAAATCCTGCGGCGCTGGAGTGCCGGCAACCTGGGGTTCCTGGGGGCGGACCGGCTGCGCTTGAGTGCCAGTGAACAGCGTTGGCTGGACAAGAACCCGAGGATCAAGGTCGCTGTACTCGACAAGTTCCTGCCGGTTTCATTTATCGACAAGCAGGGCGCGTTCGAAGGGTTGAGCGCCGAGGTGCTGGCCCGCATCAGCTTGCGCACGGGATTGAAGTTTGACTTCATTCCCGGCACCTCGATGCTCCGGCAAATCGACAGGGTCAACACCGGTGGTGCAGACATGATCGCGGTGGTCACCCCCAGCGTCGAGCGCACGGACAAGGTACGCATTACCCGGCCTTACCTGACCAATCCGTTTGTGTTGGTCAGTCGCATTGATGACGGCAGCCCCCTTACCCTGGAAGACATGGCCGGCAAGCGCCTGGCGCTGATTGGCAGCAATAGCCTGCAGGAGGGCATCGCCCAGGACTATCCGAGCATCAAGTTCGTGGACGTCGAGAACCCCGAGCACGGCATGGAGCTGGTGGCCGATGGCGGTGCCGATGCCGCCGTCAATACCTTGATCAGCGCCCGCTACATGATTGCCCGCGAGTACCGTGACCGGTTGCGGATCACCAGCACGGTCGGGTCCGAGCCGGCCCGTATAGCCTTTGGCGTCAACCGCAGCCAACTGGAGTTGTATTCGATCCTCGACAAGGCGCTGCTGAGTATTACGCCCCAGGAAATGGACGAATTGGCTGGCCACTGGCGTAGCGAGGTATTGGTTGAAGACAGCTACTGGGCGCGGCACCGCAATGCGATTATTCAAGGTTTCAGCCTGGCGGCGCTGCTGTTGCTGATCACCCTCGGCTGGGCGATTTATCTGCGTCAGCTGATACGCAAGCGCGTCGAGGCCGAACGAGCGCTGAGTGATCAGATGCGCTTTATGGGCGTGCTGATCGACGGCACACCCCATCCGATTTATGTGCGTGATCGCCTGGGCCGGCTGATGGCGTGCAATAGCGCTTACCTTGATGTGTTCGGTTTCAAGCTGGAGGACGTGACCGGTAAAACCGTGGTCGAGACCGACACCGGCAATCGCCCCCAGGCCGAGTCTTTTCATCAGGATTACCTGCGCTTGATGGAGCGGGGCGAGCCACAGATCCAGGACCGCGTGCTCAAGGTGCCGGGCGGTGCGGTCCTGACCATCTACCACTGGATGCTGCCGTACCGCGACGGTAATGAGCAGGTGGTGGGCATGATCGCCGGCTGGGTGGATGTCAGCGAAAGGCAGCAACTGCTCGGCCAGTTGCAGGAGGCCAAGGAGGATGCCGACGCGGCCAACCGCGCCAAGACCACGTTTCTCGCGACCATGAGCCATGAAATCCGCACGCCCATGAACGCCGTGATCGGCATGATCGAACTGGCCCTGAAAGCCGCCGAGCAGAACCGGGCCGACCGCGATGCGCTGGAGGTGGCCGCCGATGCGTCGCGGGGCATGCTGGAATTGATCGGCGATATCCTCGATATCGCGCGTATAGAATCGGGCTACCTGTCCCTGACCCTCGAGCCTTCGAACCTGCACGAGTTGCTGGCGTCGGTGGCGCGGGTTTTCGAGGGGCTGGCGCGGGCCAGGGGCCTGGTACTGCAGGTGGAGCTCGACCCGCTGATTGATCGGTACGTGCTGGTGGACCCGATGCGCTTCAAGCAAGTGGTGTCGAACCTTTTGAGCAACGCGATCAAGTTCACCCCTCACGGCCGGGTGCGGCTTGGCGCGTCCGGCTCGTCGGCGATTGCCAGCGGCTACTTGAACCTCAGGCTGTGGGTGGAAGACACCGGCATCGGCATCAGTGTCGAAGACCAGAAGCGCCTGTTCAACCCGTTTATCCAGGGCAGCAACACTGCGCAATCGGCGCGCAGCGGTTCGGGCCTGGGCCTGGTCATCAGCCGCAACCTGTGCGAGATGATGGGGGGACAATTGCAATTGAGCAGCCTGCTGGGGCAGGGCACTCGGGTGGATGTCACCCTGGAGCTGGCAGTCGCCGACAGCACGCTGATGCCGCCCGTACCGGTTGCCGTGGAAACTCCGCCGGCCCACGCGCTGAACATTCTGGTGGTGGATGACTACCCGGCCAACCGGCTGCTGCTGGCCCGGCAACTGAGCTTCCTGGGACACCGGATCACCACCGCCGAAGATGGTGTCGAGGGGCTTGAGTTGTGGCTGTCCGGGCATTTTGACGGGGTGATTACCGACTGCAATATGCCGTTCAAGGACGGTTATGAGTTGGCGCGGGATATCCGCACCCTTGAGGGCGAGCGTGGCCTGGCGCCGTGCCTGTTGCTGGGGTTTACCGCCAACGCCCAGCCCGAGGAAGCCGAGCGCTGCCGGCAGGCGGGCATGGATGGCTGCCTGTTCAAACCCACCGGGCTTGAGGATTTGCATGCGGCCCTGGCGCGGCGCACGGCCACACCTTCGGTGGCGCCCGGCACCACGGATGAGCTGGCGGCAGGCTTTGACTTGAGCCACCTTGAGAAACTGACCGGCGGGGATATCGACGCGGTGAAGGAGCTGCTGGCGCCCTTGCTCGACAGCCTCGAGGCAGACCATGGGCAGCTGGTGAACCTGCAACGCAAGGCAGACTTTGCCGGCCTGCATGACCTGGCCCATCGCACCAAGGGCGGGGCAAAGATGGTCAAGGCCCATGCACTGATGGTTTGCTGCGAGGTATTGGAAAGCGTTTGTGAACGTCAGGCCCGCGACGAATTGGCCAGTGCCGTCGATGGCATGGATGAAGCGCTCTCGCACCTGCACCACGCGCTGTCGGGGTATTGCAATCAGACTTGACCGGTGCGGAGGGGTATTGAGTTGTTTGGGACAACTCCTACGTGAAGGTGGAACAAGCCTTATTTAGTCTTCGGAATATGTCTGGAAAATAGTGCGTCCAGTCCTTCACGAGCGCTTCTTGCTCAGGTGTTCGCCATGCCAAACAAAGCACTGACCCTCCTGATCGCCGATGAACAGCATCTGCAACGACTGTACATCGAAAAAATGCTCAACCAATTGGGCTACTACCGCATCGTTCCGGTGCAGACGTTCGAAGAAGTGCGGATCCTCACGGCGATTCCGGCCAGGCCGTTCGATGTGCTGATCATCAACGCCGGGCTGGCAGACAGCGACGGCGGGGTGCTGGCCTTCCAGGAACAGCACCCGCAGATTCGCCATGTGCTGGTCTACGATAGCCGCGAACTGGGCACGCCGGCCGCCGCACCAACCCTGCTGGTGCGCCTGCCGGGTACGCCGGACAGCATCAACCTTGAACACTTCATGGACATCATCGACCCGCCGTCAGCCACCGACGGGTTGCGGGTGTTGCCGTGGCTGCGGGAGTTGTCCGGCAGCCCTGCGGCTTAGTCCCAGTTCGGCGCGATGCCTTTGGGGCTGGTCAGCCGATGGCCACGCTCCAGGGCGGCGATCTGCGCCATGTCAGCGTCACTCAGGGTCAGGTCCAGAGCCTTGAGGTTGCTGGCCAGGTTGGCGCGCTTGGTCGACGACGGGATCACCGCGTAGCCCAGTTGCATGGCCCACGCCAGGGTCACTTGCGCCGGGGTTGCCTGATGACGTTCGGCGATCTGCTGGATCACCGGGTCCTTCAGCACTTCGCCGTAGGCCAGGGTCATGTAGGAAGTGATCTGGATGCCATGGGCCTTGGCAAACTCCGCCACGGTGCGGTTTTGCAGGTACGGGTGCAGTTCCACCTGGTTGGTCGCGATGTGCTCGGCACCGACGGCGGCAATTGCCTGCTTCATCAGGTCGACGGTGAAGTTGGAAATACCGATCTGGCGGGTCAGGCCCTGGCGCTTGGCTTCCAGCAACTGGCCCATGAACTCGGCGACCGGTACCTGGTCTTCCGGCGATGGCCAGTGGATCAGGGTCAGGTCCAGGTAGTCGGTCTGGAGTTTGCGCAGGCTTTCCTTGAGGCTGGGAATCAGCTGGCCTTCGGCGAAGTTGGCGATCCAGATCTTGCTGGTGATGAACAGTTCGTCCCGTGGGATGCCGCTGTCGGCGATGGCCTGGCCGACGTCGGCTTCGTTTTCGTAGATTTGTGCGGTGTCGATGACGCGATAGCCCAGCTCCAGGCCGGTGCTGACGGAGTCGATGACGACCTGGCCTTGCAGGCGGAACGTGCCGAGGCCGAATGCGGGAATGGACATGAGTGACTCCTGAAGTGGTGTGAACAATGGAGTCGAGTATCGGCCTCTCGTTCCTTCGGAAAAACCGCTGAATCCGAAAAGGACTCTTTACCAAAAGTCATGAGTGGCCGGCGGGTGGCCACACGATATCCCTCGAGAGCGGTCTTACCGGGTAGATGCGGGGGGCTGTCGGACATTTCGGGCGTTACTTGATAAGGGGCGCCTCTTTTAACCAGCAGGAGCTAGCGCAAGGACCAAATGCTCAAGGCCTTACAGCACCGAGAAACCTTGAGCAGTGGTCTGAACAGTCGCGTTTATGGTGAACCGTCCTTGAGGGTCTGGAAGGCTTTTACGCGCTTGACCAGGCTTTTCTTGCTGGCCGAATCGGCACTGTTGAACAGGAACGAAAAGTCCGAGGCCAGGGTCGAGCTGCCGGCGATGGTCGCGTACTGGTGACAGGCATTGCAGTTATCGCCCTGGACGTAGGTCTCCAGGGTGGTGTTGGCCACCGGTACGTTGCCCTGGCTGATAAATGGCCCGTAGGACAGCGGCACTTGCGCACTGACACCCGGTTCCGGCTGGGTGGGCGGGTTGGGGGTGAGGGTCCAGAGTACGTTGATCAGTTTGTAGTACTGGAACACCGACTTGCCCTGGCTCTGCTGGGCAAAATTGGCCTGCACCGCGCCGTTAAGCGCCTGCAGTTCAGTGGGCAGCGGATGTTCCCGGGTGGTCTGCACGGGTTGATCCCGTGGAAACGGCTCGGTGCAGTCGCGGTCCGGATGCTGCTGCTTGCACTGGATACGCGCAACGTTCGGCGTGCATTCGGGGCCGGTGCCGCAGTTCGGGTTGTTGAAGGCAAAGCTGTCGGGCGGCGTTTGTTGTGGCGGCACCTGGTTGGGTTCCGGCACGTTGTCCACTTGCTCGAAGGTGGTCCAGATGAAGTTGGGCGAGGCCTGGGTCTTGTTGATGATATGCAGGCCCACCAGGCCCACCACCTGCTGGGTGCACTGCAAGGTGGCCGGGTTTTTGAGCCAGGCGACGGTGGTCAGGTAACGTCCGTAGAGCTCGGGTTTGCCGGTGAGGATTCGCCATGCTGCCTTGACCTCCAGAGCTCCCAGTTGCTCCTGCGGCACCGGGTTGGGCGGCAGCGAGCGCATGGGTTCACCGATGGGCAAGGACAGCCCGCCGGGGTTCTGGTTGTCGAGGTTCTGCGCGACTTTCAGCTGGTTGGCCGCGTCGTACAGCCCTTTGCTGACGATGTAGTCGAACTCGGCCTTGCCCACCTTGCGTTCAAAAAACACCAGGTTCTGCGACTGGTCTGTCAGCCAGCCGCCGGAGGCTTCCATGATCGGGTCCGGAATCGAGGCCAGGGTGCCGCTGGACAGGTGAAACCCATGCCGCGCGTTGATCGCGCTTTCGGAGGTGGCGGTCATGAACTTGCGCGCTCCCACCGACATCGCCCTGAGGCTGCCCTGGGTGCTGCAATTGGACGGCACCAGGGTTTGCACGCCCCAGCCGGTGGGCGCGGGCGCGCCGGGCAGGAAGATATCGTTGGCGTCCTTGTAGCTGGCCCATACCGGCGCCACGCTCATCGGCTGCCCGGAGGCAGTCGGTACGCCGAATTGCGCCAGGGTACTGTTCATGTCCGGCTCACCCGCGAGGGCAGGTGTGGCTGGCCAACCGGGATTCATCGGCCAGTTCAGGGCAATGAACAACTGCCAGCCAAAGCAATTCATGAAGCTCTGGCCGGTGGCGTTGAAGTTGTTGATCGGCAGGAAGCCGCCGCTTTTCGGGTTGAACACCAACTGTTGCTGCACGCAAGCGTCGGCGTCGGAAGTGGGGGATGCGTAGGCGGCCTGCATGGCGAACAGGCTCAGCACCACACTGGTCAGCAGCGATAAAACACTCAAGCGTAACCTGGACATCATCGCGCTCCTTGCAAGCAGGTAAAGCCGCACCCTGGGTGGGTGCGGCTGATGGGCTGTATCAGTCAGGCGCCAGGCACCAGCGCCAATCCGGATTCCCATGGGTGTTCCGCCGCGCTGGGGTTATCGGCTTCGCCCGGGTTGAGGGCGCGCACTGTCACCAGCCCCGGTGCGGCAGTGGGGCTTACGGTGATGGTCAGCAGGTAGCCCTGGGTGCCACCGGAGTTGGTTTGCCCGGGGATGGCCGAGGCATCCGGCAGGAACTTTGTGACCTGCGCCGTCACCCCAGGATTGGAGAATTGCACCCGCGCCGTCTCGGCGGTGGTCTTGAGGTCGGCGCCTTGCACCACCAGGGCAAACTGCCCGCTGGTGCCGGGTGCCAGCCAGGCCGGCAGGTCGGTGGGTGACTGCCCGTAGAACAGGTCCAGCGGCAGCAGCTGTACCGGCCAGGGTTGCACGCCGTTGACCCGGTCCGTCACGCACGGGCAGGAATCCGGCGTCGGGCTGATGGGCGTGGTTGTCACACTTAGACCCACCAGCAACTGCTGGGCAATCACCCACACGTAGTCGATCGGCTGGCCGCTGATGGTGATGTCGTTGATCGAGAACCCGGCGCTGACCGGCACTTCAAACACCGCTTGCAGAATCTGGTCGGAGCCGTTGGCGGCGGACTTGGCGGTGCCACGGGTGATTTTCCAGTACTGGCTGACGTCCTGGCCCTGGGGGCCTTTCCACGCCGAGAAGTCGGTGGGTTGTTGCAGGTACAGGCCGATGGGGTTGGTCAGGGAGAGCCGGTTATTCACTGCCACGCTGTTGGCCGAGAAACCGATATGCGGATCGGAGTTGCGGTAGTTCTGCCCGTATTGCGCGCAGCAGATCAACGCCTGGGAATTCTGGCTGCTGCTCAATGGCCGCAGGATGGTCGCCGCGGCAGCCAGGTACACCTCGGCGCTCAGGGTGTTGGGGCCGGAGGTCAGGTGCATCGCACCGCCGTATTGGCCTGGCACACAGGCGGTGCCGGCGTTCCATTTGTTGACGGTGTCGTAGGCCGGTTGACCGGTGGTGGGGTCGATGACCGGGTCGCCGGCCTTACCGGTCGGGCAGTCGGCGGTGTAGCGCAGGTACAGGTCTTCGAGTTGCACCTGTGGGTCGATGTAGTCGCGATACAGCCCCAGTACAGCAGTCGGATCGATGCGCCACATGGCCAGGAAATACGCCGGGTTTTCGCAAGTGAAGGTGATCTTGCGCATGTTGCCGTCGGCATCGCGCACGATGGACCACTCGCAATATTCGTCAAGCCAGCCACGGGGGCCCGAGGGCGAGAAATCCTTGTACTTGCCTTGCCAGTCGATGCTCGGGCAGCGAGTGACGGGCAGTTGCAGCAGGGTGCCTTGCTTGTTCGGGTCGTAGAGCATGTACAGGGTGTTGTTGATCGTAATCTGGCCGTTGTCGGTCAGCTCCATCACCTGTTGCATGGACATGGCCTTGCCGCCCAACTGTGGAATCACCGCCGTGCCGTTGTTGTAGAAAAACGTCCACAGCCGATTGGGGAAGGGCGCCCAGGTAATCGCCGGCGGCGTGGTGGGGCCGTAACCTTCCACCAGTGGGTTGTAATAGCCCGAGCGCGGCGCGTCATTGAGGCCCGACCACGGGTTGCCGATGATCGCAGACTGGGTCCAGCCGGTGAGGTCGTTGTTCCAGTCGGTTTCAAACTGCGGCAACTGGTTTTCCAGGCCCAGCTTGTTGTAGTCCTTGGGAGCTTGCCCGGCGGGAGAGGTGAATTGTTTGAAGGGTGTGCTCATGTCGATTCTCCAGGTGTTGTTGTGGTGGAAACGGAGCAGCAACCGGCACTGGGAGCAGGGCCGGCGACGGTTTGGCGCGGGTCGTCCCACACCAGTTGGGCGATAAAGCCAGGCAGCGGCGCGTACTCCTGCGGCGTCAACACCCGGGCACTATCGAGATGGGTCACCACCACGGATAACTGCGTGGTGTCAGTGGGGCGAAGGTTCAATGCGGCAGCAGTGCGCGCGGCATTCAGCGCGCGTGACACGCCATGGGTGATGCAGCGGCCCTTGTCATCCACCAGGCCCATGCCGATGCGACTGAAGCGCCCGACATAGTGCGGATTGTCGGCGCTCACCTGCTGCGGCGTGGCGTCGGGCTGGTTGAGGAATACGTCGATCAGGTAGGTGTCGTGGGTGCAGCGCACATGGTCGAACACCACCCACGGGCCCAGGCTTGCGGTTTGTTCCTGCGCTTGCATCGGCGTCGAACTTTGCTGGCAGCAGGCTTTTGCGGCCGGGCGGCGGGTGCCAAAGGGCGGTGCGACGGGCACACCGTAGTCATAGCCGATATGCCGACTGTCCTGGGCCATGTCCCCCAGGGTGGTGTAGCGCCAGGCGTCGGCACTGGTGAAGGTGACATCGTCGGCCTCGCTGCCGGCAAACGGCTGGAGCAGGCACTGGGTGGTGTACTGCGCTGCCGGATGGGCGCGGATCCAGACCTCCAGCATCCGGTCGATATTGGCGTGGTAGGAGCTGAACACCGGGTCGAACGCGGTGTAGGCGTTGTCGGCCATGTCGCCGCCGATCCAGCCGTGATAGTTGTCGTGGGGCTGCTCGTAGAGCCCGTCGAAATTCAGCGCACGGTTGGGGTACAGGTCATCTTCCTGGGGGGGATCAAACACCGGGATGTTCGCCCAGGGATAACCTGGCACGCCCTGGGGCTGGCTGAAGGTGTTGAACTTCAGGGCATCGACCACCTGTTGCTGGAAAATCCGGCTCATGCCGTACAACTGGGTGCGTTCGACGCGCTGCGTTTCGCCCTTGGTGTAGAACAGCGGGTTGCGTTGCACGAAGCGGCAGTCCACACCCGGGATGCTGGCCTTTTCACAGACCTTCGAACAGCCGTCCTTGGCAGCGGCGTAGCGCAACGGATTAGGGCGAACCTCGCCGGTGTGCGGGTGCACGTAGGTTTCATCGAGAAACGCCTGGGGCAAGCCGGCCTGGGGGCTGCCGTCGACACTGGCGTCTTCGGCCATCCAGTCCCAGTAGGGGATGGGGCAGTCGATCAGCGCTTCCAGGTACAGCAGATAGGCCCGGTGCCACAGGGCAAACGCTTCCTGGTAATGCAGGCACCAGTTGGTGTGGATATAGGCGTAACGCTGCCACGGGGAGCCGCTGTCGGCGTTGGCCACCTGCATTACGTCATCGAGGCGTGAGCGGTACAGGTTCAGTTGTTCCTGTGTCAGTGCGCGAATGTCCTGGCGCACGCGTTTGACCGGGTGAGGCAGGTCGGGTGGGGGGATGCGTTCTGCCTCGTCGAACGGTGAGGCGGGAGTGAGGCGCCAGCCCTGGTTGACCCACAGCCTGAAGGTTTCCAGCGCGTCGATGGGCCAGAACTGCTGCTGGTCGAGGGTCAGCGGCATGCTACGGGAGGCCAGGTGCTGGTAGATGGTTTCGGACCAGGTCTTGACGGAGGCGGGGTCTTCGAGGAATACGAAGTAGGCGTTCATGCAGCCCACCCAGGAGGCGGCGACGGCGGCGCGTTGCTCTTGGGGGATCCAGTAGGGGGCGCTGAATAGGCCGTGGATATCGGTGGCCCATGTCGGTTTCGCGACTATCATAAGATCCCTCTCATGCGGCCCCGGTGCCTGATTTGGCTGGGCTGCTAAGCTGGATTGATGTTAGTGCGCCACCGCGCAGGATTTGTGCAAATTGGTGGGTGTTTACGGTGGATTCATTGCAGTTTTTTCAAGGAAGATATGGAAAAAATGACAGATGCCATGGATTTGAAGATTCTGGGGAAATTGCAAAGGGATTGCAGTCAGAGTCTGGAGTTGTTGAGTGACAGTGTCGGGCTGTCTTCAACCAGTTGTTACCGGCGTATCAGGCGGTTGGAGAGTGTCGGGATTATCAAGGCCAAGGTGGCGGTGCTGGATGAGCGCAAGCTTGGGATTCAGGTTACGGCGTTCTTCCTGATCAAGCTTGATAGGGACAGCAATGATATCGACCGCAAGATGCAGCATATCCTGGCGAGTCATCCGGAGATTCAGGACTGTTATCTGCTGACCGGGGAGTTTGATTTTGTGATGGTGGCGAAGTTTCGGGATGCCACTGAGTACACTGATTATATCTATCGGTTTTTAGAGATTTATCGGGATATTCCGATTCGTACTTATTCGTCTACTTTGGTGGTGCGGACGGTTAAGAAGTCTTATGAGTTGCCGTTGCCGGGGTCTTTGGTTTGAGTACATATCCGTTTCTTCGGTAACGGCCGCTTATGGTTCCGCTCTTACAGCAGGTCACTTTTGGCAAACGCCCGGAATGCCGGCCCAGCCAAAAGTAACCAAAAGGTCTCTGCCCCACCACTCGATGCCTCGCCTAGGCTCGGCATGCCCGCACTCCGTGGTTCTGCTTTTCTGTGGGAGCTGGCTTGCCTGCGATGCAGACAACTCGGTTTTTCAGATACACCGAGGCGATGCCATCGCAGGCAAGCCAGCTCCCACATTTGAACCGTGCCCGCTTTGACTTTTGATTTTGCTTCACAACACTCCAAAAGTGAGCCGCTGTAAGAGCGGAACCAATACCAGCCCTGACCGCAGCAACGGATATGCCCACCTCACCCCGCCCCAAAAAAGAAGCTTTTATGACAAAAGTTCGGTAGTCCCCAGCGACCCCCGTCTTGGCTATGTAACGCGCTCAACACCGCCAAAAAAGGCGACGTCAGAGCCGCAAGCAGGATGCCAGGAGTGGGGCGAATGGGAACTATGGAACGTTACTCGAAAGTCGGCATGCAGGAGCTCGACCAGCGCCTGTCAAAGATCGTCGAAGCCGCACGCAAAAAACCGGTCTCGGTCTACCGCTATGGCGCACCGTGGGTATGGATCGTCTCCCAGGACGACTGGCAAGGCGCGCTCAAGGAAGTCTCCAGCTACATCCCCGCAGGCCATTCACTGGTCTTGCTGCGCCCGCAGATCGACGACATCCTCGACCTCCACCGCGACCTGCTCCAGGCCCAACCCGGCACCCAGATCGCCCCCCAGACCGTCTTGCAGATCCTGCTGCTGCAACTCCTGTACTCAGTCCCCAACGAACAGCAACTGCACGAACAACTCAACTACAACCTGCTGTTCCGCTGGTTCGTCGGCCTCGACCTGAACCAGAAAGTCTGGGGCATCAACCTCCTGCAACGCGACATCGCCACGTTCCTGAACAACCCGCAGGCGGTGCAGTTGATCCAGAAAATCATCGGTGAAGTGTTCTGTGGCGCCTTGCTGCACATGCCGGAGTTCTCCCTGAACTTCGCCCTGCTGCACACCTGGCTCGCCCGGCACGGCAACACCTCGATATCCAGCAATTGAACAGGCCAAACGCCGGGCAAACGGCGACGGCAATCATCTTGAGTAAACCAGGGGGCGGTGTGGAGCATCTGTTCAAATCAACGCTGGCGCTGTGCTGGCTGACGCTGGGTGCACTGGCGCAACCGCTACAGGCCGAAGAGCAGGGCACCCAGCCCGAGCCTCCGGCACGGCTGGTGGACGTCAACGAGTACTTCGTGCGCGGCAACACCGTGCTCGACGCTCGTGCGATCGAAGAGGCGGTGTACCCGTTTCTCGGCCCGCAAAAGACCCTCGCCGACATCGAAGGCGCCCGGGATGCCTTGCAGAAGATCTATCAGGCACGCGGCTATCAGTCGGTGTTCGTCGAACTGCCGGAGCAGAAGGTCGATGACGGAATCGTCTACCTGCAGGTCAGCGAAACCAAGGTCGGGCGCGTCCGCGTGGTCGGCGCCAAGCACTATTCGCCGGTGGAAATCCGCGACGAAGTACCCGGCTTGAAGGAGGGCGCGGTTCCGGATTTCACCAGCGTGCAAACCCAACTCGCCGGCCTCAATCGCAGCGCCGGGCGGCAGGTCACGCCGCTGGTCCGCGAAGGCCAGCGCCCCGGCACCATGGACGTCGACCTGCAGGTGGAAGACCAGAACCCCTGGCACGCCAGCCTCGGCCTGAACAACGACTACAGCGCCGACACCAAGGAGCTGCGCAGCGTCGCGACCCTGGGTTACGACAACCTCTGGCAACTGGGCCACAGCATTTCCCTGACGTACTTCACCGCACCCCAGGACAGCGACAACGCCAAGGTCTGGTCGGGCTCCTACACCGCGCCGCTGACTGATCGCTGGAGCCTGCAGTTCTCCGGTTATCAGTCCGACAGCAACATCGCCACCATCGGCGGCAGCAACGTGTTGGGCAAGGGCCATTCCTACGGCGTGTCGGCGATCTACAGCCTGCCGGCCAGTGGCAATTGGGCCAATTCGTTCTCTGCCGGGGTCGACTTCAAGGACTTCAAGGAGCAGATGAAGTTTGGCGGCAGCACGGACGATATCCCGCTCAAGTACGCACCGCTGACCTTCGGCTACAACGGCTACCGCTACACCGAGCAGTCGCAATTGGGGCTGGGCTTGAGCCTGGTGGTGGGTACCCGCGCGTTCTTCGGCTACGGCAGCGACGCCGAGGAGTTCCAGTACAAGCGTGACAAGGCCAGCCCGAGTTTTGCGGTGCTCAAGGGTGACCTGAATTACACCTACACCTTCGGCAACGACTGGCAGTCGGCGTCCAAGGCCGGCTTCCAGCTGGCCTCGGGGCCGCTGGTGTCCAACGAGCAATATTCCGCTGGCGGCGCTACGTCGGTACGCGGGTATCTCGCCGCCGAGCGCACCGGCGACGAAGGCTACCTGTTGTCCCAGGAGCTGCGCACGCCGTCCCTGGCCAAGTTCCTCGGCAGCTACGTGCAGGAGTGGCGCTTCTATGCGTTTGCCGAAGGCGCACGCCTGCGCCTGCATGACCCGCTGCCCGAGCAGGAAGACGAATACAGCCTGGCCAGTGTCGGCCTCGGCACCCGCGCCAGTTTGAGCAAGTGGTTGTCCGGCAGCCTGGATTGGGGCTACCCGCTGCTTGAAGGCCCAAATACCCAGAAACAGGACTCGCGACTGCACTTCAGTGTGCAGGCGACTTTCTGACCCCTTTTTTCGGAGACTCCTGACATGCAACGCCTATTTCTGAGCCTGTTGATCTGCCTGGGCTTCGCGCTCCCGGCCACCGCCCATGCCTGGTGGCAGGACGATTGGCACTACCGTAAACAGATCACGGTGGACACCACCTCCCAGGGCGCAGCCATCAGCCAGGCCCTGGGCCGCACCGCGCTGCTGGTGCGCCTGCACACCGGCAACTTCAGCTTTGACGGGGTCAAGGACGACGGCGCCGACCTGCGCTTTGTCAGCGCCGACGACAAGACCGTGTTCAACCACCAGATCGAAAGCTTCGACCCGCTGATGGGCATGGCGCTGATCTGGGTCGATGTGCCCAAGGTCGAAGGCGGCCAGCGCCAGGACCTGTGGATGTACTACGGCAACCAGAAGGCGCCGGCCACCGCCAACGGCCAGTTGACCTTCGACCCGAACTACACCGCGCTCTACCACTTCGACGGCGCCAACGGCACGCCGCCCCGGGACACCACGGCCTACGGCAACACTGCCGTGAACGCTACCGGTGCGAGCATCGACGGCGTGATCGGCCGGGCCTTGCAGTTCAGTGGCCAGCCGTTGCTGCTGCCAGCCAGCCCGTCGCTGCAACACGCAGCGGGCGGCGCCTTCACTTTCAGCGCCTGGTTGCGGGTCGACCAGGCCAGCGGCGAGCAAGTGGTGGTGGCCCGTCGCGAGGGCGCCCACAGCCTGTTGCTGGGCTTGAACCAGGGCATGCCGTTTATTGAAATCGACGGCCAGCGCGCCGTCTCGACCCAGCCGCTGAACCCCGGCCAATGGCAGCACCTGGCGTTCACCGCCGAGGGCGACAAGGTCTCGCTGTACGTCAACGGCCGTGAGACCGCGACCCTCGCAGTGGCGATGCCGGCGTTCAATTCGCCACTGGCCATCGGTGCCGATTTGCCGGAAGCCGCCGGCGGGCACCTGCCGTTTACCGGGGCCATGGACGAACTGCGCTTGTCCAAGGTCGCGCGCCCGGCAGCCCTGTTGCTGGCCGATGCCACGGCCCAGGGCGCCGAATCGAAACTGGTGGCCTATGGCGTGGATGAAGAACAGTCGGGCTTCGGCTTCGGCAGCCTGGGGTTCCTGCTCAAGGCGGTGCCGGTGGATGCCTGGATGATCATCCTGGTGCTGGTGGGGATGATGTTCCAGTCGTGGTTCATCATGCTCCGCAAGAACCGCCAGGTCAGTCGCGTGAGTGCTGCCAACGATATCTTCCGCGAGCAATTCGCACAGATCGGTACGCGCCTGGAGATGTACTACGACGACGCGTTGCTGGCTGAGCGCCTGACCCATTCCTCGCTGTGGCGCCTGTACCGGGTCGCGGTCAAGGAAATCCGCACTCGCCGCGCCCAGGGCGCCGACACCTCGTCGGTCTCGGCAGCCACCATCGAAGCCATCCGCTGCTCCATGGACGGCGTGCGTACCCGGGAAAATCAGCAGCTCGGCGCCAAGCTGTCGACCCTCTCCAACGCGATTGCCGGTGGCCCGTATATCGGCCTGCTCGGCACCGTGCTGGGGATCATGGTGGTGTTCCTCGGCACGGCGATGGCCGGCGACGTGAACATCAACGCCATCGCCCCGGGTATGGCGGCGGCCTTGCTGGCCACGGCCATGGGCCTGTTTGTCGCGATCCCCGCGCTGTTTGGCTACAACCGCCTGATTACCCGCAACAAGGAAGTCAGCGCCGACATGCGCGTGTTCGTCGACGAGTTCATCACCCGCCTGGCGGAGATGCACGGCGAGAGCCAGCACAGTGAAGCGGCGCACCGTCGCGACCACCACGCCCACGTCCCGGCCTGAGGAGAATCAGCATGGCTTCCGTGAATGCCTCCCACGACGATGACGATGACGCACCCGTCGACAGCATCAACATCACGCCCCTGGTGGACGTGCTGATGGTGGTGTTGGTGATGTTTATCCTCACCGCCACCGCCCAGGTCTCGGGGATCCAGATCCACCTGCCCAAGGCCAGTGCTTCGGTATCGCTGTCCGAGGCCAAGACCAAGGCCATCTCGGTGAACGATGGCGGCCAGGTGTTTCTCGACGCTTACCCGGTGACCTTGCCTGAGCTGGAAGAGCGCCTGCGCATCGAGAAAGCGCTGAACCCGGACTTCCCGGTGATCGTGCGCGGCGACGCCATGGTGCAGTACCAGAAGGTCATCGAAGTGCTCGACCTGCTGCGTCGCCTGGAGCTGTCCCAGGTCGGGCTGGTCACCGGCAAACCGAGCCAGGGCTGAGTCATGACCGCACAGATGCCGATCGCGCCGACGCCCCTCAAGAACAAGCCGCCATTGCGCCCGCTGAAGTGGGGCATTGGCCTGCTGCTGGGCGCCGTGGCTGCCTGGTTTCTCTGGCAGTGGGCCTATGACATGAGTGGCGTGCGCCGTGAAGCGCCCAAGGTGCCGACGATTATTCCGTTGCCACCACCGCCACCACCGCCGCCGGAAAAACCCAAGGAACCGGAGCCCGAGGTGCAGGAGAAAGTCCCCGAGCCGGAACCCACGCCGACCCCCGACGAGGTCAAGCCCGAGGAAGAGGCACCGCCTTCGCCAGCAGACGACCTGGCCAACCCGATGCAGATCGACGGCGACGCGCAGTCCGGTACCGACGGTTTCAACATCGGTGCCGGCAAGGGCGGCGGCATGGCCGGTTCCGGTGGTGGCGGGCTCGGCACCGGGACGTTCAAGCAGTACCTGGCCGGGGTGTTCCAGCGCCTGCTGCGGGAAGACCCGGAGCTGCGCAAGAAGGCCTACACGGTGCAGGCCGACCTGTGGCTGAGCGCAGACGGCGAGGTGACGCGCGTGGAGCTGGCCAAGTCCAGCGGCGACGCCGACACCGACGCCCAGGTGCTGGCCGCATTGCGTGCCACACCGCGGCTGAAGGAACGCACACCCGCCTCAATGACCCTGCCGGTACGCCTGTCCCTCAAGGGCCGGCGCCCGGATTGATCGAACCCTTTTTTGCAGTTTTCTACAGGAGTTGTGTGCAGATGATTTCCCACGTGAATCGATTGACCCTGGCGGTCGGCATGGTCATCGCGACCCTGGTCGGCCAGGCGACGGCCGCCGCCGCGCCTTCGGAAAACGCCACGATCAACCTGATCCGCCTGCTGGTGCAGCAAGGTGTGCTCAAGCAGGAACAGGCCGACGGGCTGATCGCCCAGGCTGAAAAAGAGGCTCAGCAGGCACGTCAGGCCAGCACCGCCACGGCAGTAGCGGCAGGTCCAACTGCGGCCCCCGGCGATGTGCGGGTGCAGTACGTGCCGGCAGCGGTGCGCGACCAGATTCGCGACCAGGTCAAGGCCGAGGTCATGGCCACCGCCAAGCAGGAAAACTGGGCCCAGCCCAACACGTTCCCGGAGTGGGTCTCGCGCATCAGCTTCGACGGCGATATTCGCCTGCGGGATGAGTCGCGCTATTTCTCGGGCAACAACAGCAATGAAATCGTCGATTACGCCAAGCTCAACGACAGCGGCCCCTACGACGTGAACAAGAACACCAACACCAAATTGCCGCCGCTGCTCAACACCCGCGAAGACCGCGAGAACCTGTTCCGCCTGCGCGCCCGCCTGGGCATGAAAGCCGTTATCTCGCCGGAATGGACCGCCGGCATCCGCCTCGGCACCGGCAACGACAACAACCCGGTGTCCACCACCCAGACCCTGGGCGGCGGCTTCGGCAAGAAAGACATCTGGCTCGACCAGGGCTACCTCACCTGGAAGACCACCGACTACATGACCCTGACCGCCGGACGTTTTGCCAACCCGTTCTATTCCACCGACATGATGTATTCCGGCGACCTCAACTTCGACGGTGTGGCGGCGATCTTCAACCACAAGCTCAACAGCGACTGGGGCCTGTTCGGCACCCTCGGCGCGTTCCCGGTGGAATACAGTCCCGACACCGCCACCACCAACGGCTTCGACAAGGACGAGAGCGAAAACAAATGGCTGTTCGGCGGGCAGATCGGCGCCGACTGGAAGATCAACCGCAGCAACAGCCTGAAGGGCTCGATGGCCTACTACCACTTCGGCGATATCCAGGGCGAACGCTCCAGCCCTTGCTCGCCGTGGGCCGGCCAGCCGGCGTGCGATACCGATGGCACGCGTCTGGCCTTCATGCAGAAGGGCAACAGCGTGTTCCTGCTGCGAGACATCACCCCCAACCCGGCAACGCCTGGCCTGACCCCGCAACCGCAATTCGTCGGCCTGGCCTCCAAGTTCAATGTGCTGGACCTCAACCTGGCCTGGGACAGCGAGCTGCCGGAAGACCTCAAGCTGCGCAGCCAGACCAACTTCATCCACAACCTGGCCTACGACAAGGGCGAGATGCTCAAGCGCAGCGAAGGCCAGATCGTCAACAACCTCAACAGCGACGGCCAGTTTGAAAGTGGCGGCAATGCGCTGCTGGTGCAGTTCACCCTCGGCAGTGCGCTGGAGATGCGCAAGAAGGGCGATTGGAACGTGCTGGCCGGCTACAAATACATCCAGCCGGATGCCTTGCCGGACGGCTTCAACGACTCCTCGTTCCACCTCGGCGGCACCAACGCCAAGGGCTATTTCATCGGCGCCAACTACGGCCTCGACAAGAACATCTACGCCAGTGCCCGTTGGCTCAGCGCCTCCGAAGTGTATGGCGCGCCGTTTGAAGTGGATGTCATGCAACTGGAACTCAACACGCGCTTCTGATGCGCCGGAGAAAGCTCATGAACACGCGAATTTGCGGCCTGCTTCTACTGCTCGTCACCACCGGCGCTTCGGCTGAAGGCATGGAGGAGCGCCTGCGCACTCAGCTGCGCAGCACCACCCAGCAGTTGCAGGCGCTGCAAAGCGAGCAGGCCCAGGCCAGTGCCGCACGCATCGCCGCCGAAACCCAGGCCAAGCAGGCCCAGGCGCAGGTCAAGCAACTGACCGCCGAACTGGAAAAGACCCGTGGCGTGGCCGAGCAACTGGTGGGCCAGCAACAGAGCCTGCACAGCCAGGCCCAGGCCCAGGTGGCCGCGAGCAATGAGCAGGTGGGCAAGTTCAAGAAAGCCTATGAAGACTTGCTGGTAATCGCCCGGGGCAAAGAAACCGAGCGCGCACGCTTGCAGGCGCAACTCACGGAACGTGACACACAAGTGCAGCAATGTTCAGTCAAGAATCAACAGATGTACGACGTGGCCCAGCAGTTGCTGACGGCCTACGAAAAAATCGACGTGGCCGACGTGATGAGCATCCGCCAACCGTTCGCCAGCAGCACCCGGGTCAAGTTCGAGGAACTCGCCCAGGGTTTTGGTGACGGCCTTTACCTTAATCGGTTCGATGCTCCACAGACCGTCACTAATCATTGATCGACAAGGAAGAGACCCCTATGAGCGACGTACAACTGATCACCAGCGTGACCCCGCAAGCCTTGACCGAGCTGCTGCAGGAAGCCGGCTACCGGGTCAACCAGACCGAGCAGAACGGCATCGTGCAATTGCTCAGCGCAAGCCAGGGCATCGGCTTCGCCGTGCGTTTCGGCAACCCGGCGGCAGAGCAGGGCAGCTACGTGGACTTCACCTACAGCTGCGCGCTGCGGGTGCAGGGCGAATTGCCCGAGGGGCTGGCCCAGGTCTGGAACGCTTCCCGACGTTTTGCGCGGTTGTCGTTGCAGGGTGAGTTCCTGCTGATGGAGATGGACGTGGTGGCCGCCGGCGTGGGTGCGCCGTACTTGCGCAATCAGCTGGAATTGTGGGACCGCCTGCTGCAGGAATTCATCGTCTACCTGCGTGAATACAGCCAGCAAGCCGCCCAGCTCCAGGCCGGGTCCGCGCCTGCTGTCGACGCGCGCGAAGAGGCGCCTGCACTGTGAAGAAACCAGCCCTGGTGGTCGGCGCTGGCGCCCTGGTGGTGCTGGCGGTCGCGGTGGGGTTGAGCCTGCGGCCGGGCAGTGACCCGGTCGCAGCCCAGCAGCCGGCGCCGGTGGCCGTGAAGGACGGGCCGGCGGTGGCGCGCCTGGGCAACCAGCAGATCGACCTCGCCGAACTCGCGTCGGTGTTGGCCGCCTTGCCGGCGGAAACCCGCGAGCAGTTGCGTGGCAACCGCAGTGCCCTGGAAACCTGGCTGCGTTCACGCCTGGCGCAAAAGGCTGTGCTTGAACAGGCCGATGCCCAGGGCTGGCGGCAGCGCCCGGAGGTGGAGCAACAGACCCGCGCCGCCACCGAGCAGATCGTGTTTCGCGACTACATGTTGTCCGTCAGCCAGGTGCCGACGGATTACCCCAGCGCCGCCGAATTGCAGCAAGCCTATGACAGCGGCAAGGCACAATGGGTGACGCCGCCGTTGTACCAGGTCAGCCAGATTTTCCTGGCCGTGAGCGACCCGCAAACCGTCGACAATGTGCGCCGCCAGGCCCAGGAGTTGAGCCGCAAGGCGCAGGCCTCGCCAGGCGAGTTTGCCGCCCTGGCCAGCCAGTATTCCCAGGACCCCGACAGCGCCCGGCGCGGTGGCGATTCCGGGATGCAGCCATTGCAGCAATTGGTGCCTGAAATGCGCGGTGTGGTGGCGCGGCTCAAGACGGGCGGGGTGTCGGAGCCGGTGCAGAGTGCGGCGGGTTTTCACGTGCTCAAACTCACTGGGCAACAACCGGCGCGCACGGCCACGCTGGATGAACTGCGTGGCCGCCTGACCGAGGCCTTGCGTGCGCAACGCCAGGAGCAGATTGCCAAGGCCTACCTGGAAGGCATGCTCAATACCGCGACCTTGAGTATCGACGGCGCCGAGCTGAACAAGGTGCTGGAGTAAAACCGTATCACCGCATTGGATGCACAGTACCCACAGACAGGGAGTCTCCCATGGTATTTGTTGAACCGGCTGTACCCCGCGGCGTCGCGCCTTATCGTGCGTCGACCGAATCCCGCGAGGCCTGGCTGGCCCTGGCGGCCGCGATCGAGCCCGAGGTGGCGCAGTATTTCCTGATCAGCGCCCGCTGTGGGTGTTTCATGCAGGCGGCTCGCAGCCTCAACATCAAGGCCACGCAGTTGCGCAAGCGCCTGGCGCAGCTGGAAGAGCAACTGCGGCGTTCGCTGTTCAGCTATCAGGGCAATGTCCTGGCCCTGAGTCGTGAAGGGCAGCAGTTGCAGGCGCAGTTGATTGCCCTGGCGCATGAGCGACGCTTGCCGGTGCTGGAGCAACCGTTGATTCGGCTGGCGGTTGCCGAGTCGATCCTGCATGACATTCTGGGGCGGGACCTGATTGCGCTGTTGCGGCGCAATGCGAGTGTGCGGCTGGAGATCATTTCCATCGACAGCGAGTTGGGGTTGCAGGCGCTGGATGCGGATGTGGTGGTGTGGTTGTCGGGGATGGATTCGCCGGGGGCGGGGCCGAGTTTTGCCATTGGGGCGCCAGAGGTGTTGGCGCGGTTGGATTATTCGCCGCATATTGCCAAGCGGTATTCGCGGTTGGCGGTGCGGCCGGACAGCATTGAAGACCTTGCGGATTATATGTTGGTGCAGTGGCAGCCGGACCGGCAGGTGGAGGCGCTGCGGCCGTGGAATAGCCTGGTGGAGCAGCGGCTGGCGGGGGTGGTGCGGGTGGAAGCGTATCCGCTGATGCTGGAGATGATTCGGTGCAGTGCGTGTATTGGGTTGTTGCCGCGGTACATGAGTTGTTTTGATCGTGGGTTGACGGCGTTGGATGGGGTATTTCTGGAGGGGATGCAGCGGCAGGTCTGGATGGGGGTGAGTGCTGATGTGCGGCATCCGCTGGAGGTGGGGTGGGTGGTGGAGATGATTCGGAATACGTTTCTTGAGCGGGGGGAGTGGTTTGATTGATTGATTGATTGAGTACATATCCGTTGCTGCGGTAACGGCCACCTATGGTTCCGCTCTTACAGCGGGTCACTTTTGGCAAACGCCCCAAAAGTAACCAAAAG